>DXLT01000004.1:0-18188 GCA_019414555.1 Collinsella sp. | reverse complement strand
CTATGTGCGGCGTAGGCCGCTTATTAGCCCGTCCAAGAATTGGGGCGCAGTTCAAGTGCGCAGCGGGGGTTCTTTCATGTCCGAGGACGTCCGCGAAGGTCAGCCCTCAGATCCTGCGGTGGGAGACCTAGGCCTCGTTGTACACCGTCTTGAGCTTCAACAGGTGAGCGTAGCGGTCCATAGCGGCCTGCTCGTTCTCCTTGAAGAGCTCCTCGGCGCGCTCGGGGAAGGAACGCGTCAGCGAAGCGTAACGGGCCTCGTTCATCAGGAACTCCTGATAACCGCCCGCGGGCTCCTTGGAATCGAGCGAGAACTTCTTGCCGGCAGCAGCCTCGGGGTTGAAGCGGAAGAGGTTCCAGTAACCGCACTCGACAGCCTTCTTCATCTCGGCCTGGCAGTTCTGCATGCCGCCCTTCTTGATGGAGTGCATCTCGCAGGGGCTGTAGCCGATGATGAGGGACGGGCCGTCGTAGGCCTCGGCCTCGTGGATGGCCTTGAGGGTCTGAGCCGGGTTGGCGCCCATGGCGACCTGCGCCACGTAGACGTAGCCGTAGCTCATGGCAATCTCGGCCAGGGACTTCTTCTTGGTCACCTTACCGGCAGCGGCGAACTGAGCGACCTGGCCCAGGTTCGAGGCCTTGGAGGCCTGACCGCCGGTGTTGGAGTAAACCTCGGTGTCGAAGACGAAGACGTTGACGTTGTGGCCGGAAGCCAGGACGTGGTCCAGGCCACCGAAGCCGATGTCGTAGGCCCAGCCGTCGCCGCCGAAGATCCAGAAGGACTTCTTGGTGAGGTAAGCCTTGTCGGCGAGGATTGCCTTGGAAGCCTCGCAGCCGCACTTCTCGAGCTCGGCAACGTAGGCAGCGGCAGCGGTCTTGGAGGCCTCGGCGTCGTTGACAGAGTCAATCCAAGCCTGGCCGGCAGCCTTGAGCTCGTCGGACGGACCATCGGCGGCGATGATCTCCTGGGTGGCGGCAATCAGCTTGTGCTGAACAGCCTCATAGCCCACGGCCATGCCCAGACCGTGCTCGGCATTGTCCTCGAACAGGGAGTTGTTCCACGCCGGGCCGTGACCGTCCTTGTCCTTGCAGTAAGGAGCGGTGGCAGCGGGGTTGCCCCAAATGGAGGAGCAGCCGGTGGCGTTGGAGATGAACATGCGGTCGCCGGCGACCTGGGTCACCAGACGTGCATAGGCGGTCTCGGCACAGCCGGCGCAGGAGCCAGAGAACTCCAGGTAGGGCTGTTTAAACTGGCTGCCCTTAACGTTGGCCGCGATGAGCTCCTTCTTCTCGGAGACGTTCTCGACCATGTAGTCCCAAACGGGCTGCTGGTCCATCTCCTGCTCGGTGGGAACCATCTCGAGGGCACCCTTGGGGCAGACCTTGACGCAGTTGGTGCAGCCCATGCAGTCGAGCGGGGACACGGCCATGGTGAACTTCATGTCCTTGGCCTTGGGGCCCATGGCGTCGAGCGTGCGGGTAGCCTCGGGCGCGGCGGCAGCCTCGTCCTCGGTCATCGCGAACGGACGGATGGTGGCATGCGGGCACACATAGGCGCACTGGTTGCACTGGATGCACTTGGTCTCGTCCCAGTGAGGAACGACCACGGCGACGCCGCGTTTCTCGTATGCGGAGGCGCCCAGCTCAAACTGGCCGTCGGCGCAATCGACAAAGGCGGAAACGGGCAGGCTGTCGCCATCCATGCGATCGATGGGCTCGAGCAGGTTCTTGACCTGCTGGGCGATGGCAGACTTGGTCTCCTCGGAGAGCTCGACGGGAGCGGCATCCTCGGCAGTTGCCCAGTCGGCCGGAACCTCGAACTTACGGAAGGCGGTAGCGCCGGCATCGATAGCCTTGTGGTTGGCGTCGACGATGGCCTGGCCCTTCTTCATGTAGGACTTGGTAGCCGCGTCCTTCATGTACTGCAGGGCGTCCTCGGCGGGCAGGACCTTGGCCAGCGCGAAGAAGGCGGACTGGAGCACCGTGTTGGTGCGCTTGCCCATGCCGACCTTGGCGGCCAGGTCGATAGCGTCAATCAGGTAGACGTTGACGTTGTTGTTCGCGATGTAGCGCTTGGCCACAGCGGGCATGTGCTCGGCGAACTCCTCGTCGCTCCACTGGCAGTTGACCAGGAAGGTACCGCCCGGCTTGACGTCGCGGACCATCTTGAAGCCCTTGACGATATAGCTGGGGTTATGGCAAGCGACAAAGTCGGCCTTGGTCACGTAGTACGGCGAGCGGATCGGGGAATCACCAAAGCGCAGGTGCGAGACGGTGACGCCGCCGGTCTTCTTGGAGTCATACTGGAAGTAGGCCTGAACGTACTTGTCGGTGTGATCGCCGATGATCTTGATCGAGTTCTTGTTGGCGCCGACGGTACCGTCGCCACCCAGACCCCAGAACTTGCACTCGATGGTGCCGGGGGCTGCGGTGTTGGGCGCATCCTCGGCCTCGGGCAGGCTCAGGTTGGTCACGTCATCGACGATGCCGATGGTGAACTCGCGCTTGGGCTCGTCCTTCTTGAGCTCCTCGAAGACAGCGAACGCGGACGCGGGAGGCGTGTCCTTGCTGCCCAGGCCGTAACGGCCGCCGACGACCTTGATACCCGTCTTGCCGGCCTCGTAGAGAGCGGAGACGACGTCCTGGTAGAGCGGCTCGCCGATGGAACCCGGCTCCTTGGTGCGGTCCATGACGGCAATCTTTTTGACGGTCTCGGGGAGAACGTCGACAAAGTGCTTGATGGAGAACGGACGGAACAGGCGAACCTTGACCAGGCCGACCTTCTCGCCGTGAGCGTTGAGGTAGTCGATGACTTCCTCGAGCACGTCGCAGAAGGAGCCCATGCACACGACGACGCGATCGGCATCGGGAGCGCCGTAGTAGTTGAACAGGCCGTAATCGGTGCCGAGCTTCTCGTTGATCTTCTTCATGTAGCCCTCGACGACGGCGGGAAGCTCGTCGTAGACCTTGTTGCAGGCCTCACGGTTCTGGAAGAAGATATCGCCGTTCTCATGGCTGCCGCGGGTGTGCGGGTGCTCAGGGTTGAGCGCGTGGTCGCGGAAAGCCTGGACGGCGTCCATGTCGCACATATCGGCAAGATCCTTGTAGTCCCACATGGCGACCTTCTGGATCTCGTGGCTGGTGCGGAAGCCGTCGAAGAAGTTGAGGAACGGGGTCTTACCCTCGATGGCGGCAAGGTGAGCCACCGGCGAGAGGTCCATGACCTCCTGGACGTTGCCCTCGGCGAGCATGGCAAAGCCGGTCTGACGACAAGCCATGACGTCGGAGTGATCGCCAAAAATGTTCAGGGCGTGGGAAGCGACGCAACGCGCGGAGACGTGGAAGACGCCCGGGAGCTGCTCGCCCGCGATCTTGTACATGTTCGGGATCATCAGGAGCAGACCCTGAGAAGCCGTGTAGGTGGTGGTCAGAGCACCGGCGCCCAGCGAACCGTGAACGGTACCGGCTGCACCTGCCTCGGACTCCATCTCGACGACCTTGACCGGGGTGCCGAAGATGTTCTTGCGACCCTGGGCCGCCCACTGGTCGACATGGTCGGCCATCGGGCTGGACGGCGTAATGGGATAAATTCCCGCTACCTCGGTGTACGCATACGAAACATATGCGGCCGCCTCGTTGCCGTCCATAGACTTAAACTTACGCGCCATATACCCCTCTCCTCTCATATAGGTATACAGGCCCCGGCGATCGCCGGGATATTGGCGTGATGGGATTTTCGCTGTTGCTTCCAATCATCTGGCAGGCAGGCTCAGCAGCAGGTACATGGCGTGGAGAGAAGGCATGCCGAGGCGAGGAGGGCTGCACGCACTCCACAGGCCCAGCTGCCCGTCTTGCACATGACCGAGCGCCGCAAAGGCCGCATGCCGGATGCTCCCGGGCACGCCCCGGCGATGGGAGGCACCCGCAACGGAAATCCGCATGCGGGTTTATTGTACCCCGCCGCCAAGTGTAATTTCGACAAATATAGGTGGGCGGTAAAGGTTTACCTCGGGTGACCGCCAAGGGCCAAAATGAACGCTTCGTCCCCGGGCGATTGGCCCTGGCGCGCCATGGAGTGTCCCGGAGTGCCGGCATAAAAGGAACGTCCCCATCTGCCGACTAGAGGGCGCCGACGCCGAGGAGGATAGCGTAGGTGGTGGATTCGCCAAGTCTGAGCTCGTCGCCGGGGTTGAGCTGAGCGGAGCGGCCGGGCTCGACCTGGATGCAGACGTTCGTCGCGCCGTTTACCACCATGGTTCCGTTGGTGGACGACAAGTCCTCGACGTGCCAGATATTTTGAGCATCGCACCAGATATGGGCATGGCGGGCCGAGACGTCGTCGGTGATGCCGCCCTCCCCCGTTGCCAGCGCGCCGATCTCAACGCCTTCCTCACTCGGCTGAATCCAGCGCGGGACGCTCACCACGTAGCCGTTTTGCACGCACAGCAGTCCCAGCGGATGCGCCGGCGCGACCTCGTGCTCGCCCGCGACCGAAGATGTGCTCAGCGAGCGCGGCGTCGACGTGTCGCCGCCACGGGTCGCATGAGCGCGGCGGCTCGCCCGACTTGGAACTAAGGCGGGCGTGAGAGCAAACGGCATAGGGAACGAATCTTGCGGATGTACTCCTCGACGTCAGGCAGGTAAGCCCCACGAAGTCACCGGGGAGGCCCAAGCGGCCCGGCACCACTTCCAGATTCTGACCAGGGCGAGTCGTTCGCCGGTGGCTGAAGGCTCGCTCCCACCCAAAAGGGGAGATTCGCGTTGTTCCCCAATCGCTCTCGCATCTTTCATTTTGCTCGAGGTGGGCTATAAAAACTTTCCTGGTGAAAGGCGGCGATTGGTTTCCTTTCTTTCTAGAGGAGCGCGCCTGTAATCTGTTTTCATCCTAAATCAAGTTAAGATCGGACCTTCCAGAGGCAAGTCGACTCAAACTGCGAGGCTCCATGTTGGAATAAAGAGCGCTGTCGAAGTGCCAACAACACAAAGCTTGCCAGTCTCAAATAGAACCTTTTGGGAGTCCGATTGGGCCGCACACCGAATCCCCGCTGGTGGTTTTTTATAGCTGCGCAACAATAAACAAGGTTAGTGCCAGTCCAGCATGAAATTGAGGAACGTATGCATTTTTCTCAGTAAGTGATCGTCGTTACTGCTTCGATGAGGTCACTCGCAATTGCTTTCAGGTTGACCAAGCATCAGAAGATGCGCTTCGCATATTTGAAGCATCGGGAAGAACGGTCAACTCGAAGTTGCTAACAAAGTCACTTGCTGCGAAAGGCTACGACCAAACGACCATAGCAGAACTTGAAGACGACATTGATGAGTATCAACGATTGTCTGAGCGGACTTTCTTAACAAAAGACACGCCTCGAAAACTTAGATCCATCGAACTCCACGTTTCACATGCATGCAACCTTGGTTGTAGTTACTGTTTTGCCGGTAAAGGAGATTATGGAACGTCTCCTCTGCTGATGACAGACGAGATAGCCTTCAAGGCGGTCGACTACCTCGTCGCAAGTTCATCGGAAAACGAAACGCTTGCGATCGTCTTTTTTGGTGGGGAACCCATGATTAACGAGCCGCTGATATGGAAAACGGTCGACTATTCAAAAAGAATATACCCCAATAGAAACTTTACCTATTCTATTACGACCAACGGAACGCTTTTGAATGACACTGCTGTGAATTCTTTCAAGGAGCACGGGTTTTCTGTTCTGATTAGTCTCGATGGTACAGGATGCAAGCACGATGCATCGCGCCCGTACAAGACGGGAGGCGGCTCTTTCTCCGATATCGACAAAAACGTTCGTCGTTTTTCCGAGTCGTTCCCCTTCGGCGCAAGAGCGACCTTAACAAATAATAACTGTAACCTTGTTGAAGACTATCTTCAGTTTAAAGAGATGGGCTTCAGAAGGATTTACTTCTCGCCCGTGAGCTCATTCGATGAGAATATCAAACTCGACGAACACTCATTAAACAAAATCAGGGCGGGCCTAATAGATTTGGCGGATCAATATCTCAAACAGATTGATCAAGGGGAAAAGCCCTTGTTTAGAACATTGAAAACTGCAGTTGATTTGATTATGAGCAACAGGATCGCCTTTGTCGGATGCGGGGCTGGCAGGCGTTTTATTTCCGTGACTCCCGAAGGGGACGTATACCCCTGTCACAGGTTTGTCGGGATGATGCGATTCAAAATGGGCAACATCGTCACCGGAATTGACGAAACTAGGTATATTGAAAACTGGAATCAGGGTGTCGAAAAAAGAATTGACTGTACGGACTGTTGGGCTCGGTCTTTCTGTGGTGGGGGCTGTAGCTGGGAGGCTGCAGGCGAGCACGGCTACTTGCCCAAGAGTCTACACCCTGCATCATGTGAATATAGAAAAATGTGCTACGAGATGGCTTTTGACCTTATTTCCCGCCACTCATCTTCGCAGGAGAAAAATCAACGAGAAGCTACTGTATCGGAATAAGCGGTTCAGCGCATTGCTGTCACCATTGTGGAGGTGTTCGTTCTTCTGATTACCGTCTGCGAAGCTTATTGCTACGTTCGCCGAAACCATTCTAGAAATATGGTGAACTAGACATCTTGGTTTGTTATACACAATATTGAGGTTTTTCTGCACTCAAAGGGAGATAGTCGTGAAGCATATTCATCCGATTAATCCAGGAAGTGGCGACGAGGCAGGCGTGAAGCCGATGTCTTTTGACTGCCTCTTGGGCATTACTGACATCTGTACTGTTTATGATAAAGCAGATGGCTGTGGTGCATACGATTACTGCGACTATGACATGGATGGCGGCAGCATCTGCGTTGTAGATCACTGTGGCATTGATCAAACGTAGTCTCTAATTGGATTAAGGTGAGGAGCTGTTATGAAGCATATCCATCCTGTTGGTTCAAATGAACATCCTCCCGTTGAGCCTTGTTGTCTTGGAGTTGATATATGCAATTTTTACGACATCGCCGAGTGCCCTGTTGCGGATTGGTGCTATGTCGATAAAGAATCAAGCTGTGTTTTGCCAGCAGATTGGTGCGATCCAGTTGACGAGTAGTTTTGTGGCTAGGAACTATTTGGTCCAATTCAGAATAAGATGGGAACAAATACCAAAATCTCGTGTCTGGGAGGAGTTATGCCATTATTGCAAGGTCTCGTTGGATTAGCCTTTATACTTGCGTTATATCTGGCACCTTTTTTAATTCTATTCTTCATTATCCGACTCTTTCTTCGGAGAAAATAGGAGTGTCACGCAAACATTAGCGTAGCTTTCTTCCAATATGAGCCGAGCATTGGCAAGTGGAATAAGAAGCCCGACCGTTCGCCACATGAAAGTGATCGGACGGGCTTCTCTATTTAACCCGGGCCGCCACCCATAGCGGCTTTCCAAGCGTATTCTCAGTGCAAAGCAATCGTCAGTTTAATCCTATGCGCTGATACCGCATTTCATTTGTTCGGCTCGAATTCTACGGCCTGGCAACCCTCGCACTCTCCGGCAAATGGATTGAACGCGAAGGCAGAGATGATGTGTGCGTGGACATCGAGGCTGCTGTAGGCAACATACTGGGACATGGACCCCCGCTGCGCGTGGTATGCGGCCCGGCATATTCATTGCCGTCCAACCCCGTGTAGTTGCAGCAAAGGGTGGAACCTCAATGCTCAGCTCATGTTGTCCGTGGGACACGAGAATCGTAAGTACACTTTGGTGCGATTCTCACGCTGATACTGAGCCACCTGGAATAAGATACGTCGCGACAACACTTCGCTTCACCTCTGTCTCGACAAGATGACGTAGACTAAAGTTTCCTTTAGTAAGAGAACGAGAACTATATCTGAAAGCGTTGCGATGGCGTGAAGGCACCGAGTCCGAACCGCCTGAATGCTACGTGCATCTGCATCGCCTTTTTGTTATCTCTGCCAGTTGGGTAGCACTACACTTGTCATCATTTACCCTGGTACATGCTGCCTAAATCCACTACCCCTTCTACCGCGCCGACCATCTCGTCATCGTGAGAGACAACGATGATCAGCTGGCTTTGCTTGTTGCGCTTAACATAGGCCGCAAGCTCGGCGCGGCTTACAGCGTCTAACCCAGTCGTGGGCTCGTCGAGTACCAAAACTGACGACTTGCGTGAAATCGCCGACCATAAGTACACTCGGCGCAGCTCACCGCCCGAAAGCGCGGAGCAACGTTTCCCGAGCAACTCCTTCACGCTGTTTTCCAGCGAAAGTAGGCCATCTACACCCCGGTGATAGGAAGAAAAGGGCGTGTCGAAATACTCTAACAGCTCTTTCACCGTTTCGTCCGGCGCGAAGCACAACTGTGGGCAGCACGATATCTCTCTCGCACGTATGTAATCCAAGTCGCATTCTTCGATTGGCACGCCGTTGTATTTTACTTTGCCTTTCGATGAGTATAGCCCGAGCATCAAGTAAAGAAGTGACGTCTTGCCTCTTCCGTTTTCCCCAACTATGCAATATGTACCAGGACCGGAAAACTTGAAAGAAAACCCGCCGAGGACCTCTCGGACAGATCCGTCTGGAAGGGCAACCGAGAATTCCAAATCAGATACCGAAATGTCATTTATTTCATCGAGTTTAGCTAAATCGGTCCGATTCCACCCCGATCTCTCCTTTTCTCTCGTCGCGATAGCCGTCCTATCCCATGATGCTTTGGCATCTTGATAGGATTTGAACAATGACATCATACTTTTCAAAGTCTTAAAGAGAACCGCGAAGTATGTACCGATGATAGTGTACTCGCCTATTGACATAGTTCCGTTAATGATTCGTACTCCGGAAACAACAAGTATCACCGCTTGAAACAACGCTGCGAAAAGACCATCGAGCGATGTCAGAGAATATGATAGCTTTCCGGAGCGCAAAACTTTGGGAAAATAGCTCTAAAACCCAGCGTCGAGCGCTTGTTCGCTCTTGCCGTACGAAGATGTCAGTTGAATGTTGAGAATCTGATTAAGCTGCGATGCAATTGCGGCGTAAAAGGCGCTGTCCGCCTCTTTCTTCTCATACGTGACCCTATACAAAAGTTTCCTCAACCCAGTAATTACACAGAAATACACGATGAGGAGAATGATGGAAAACACCGCGAGAGTTGAATCAATTGACCATATGATAAGCAATACGATGGGAATGGCTACAATGGACAGCGGCGCACTGATAAAACTCGCCAAAACGAAGGATGAGACCACGCTGGAGTCGGAAATAATCCGTTGCGTTGTATAGGCTGGATCGATGGTCCGACTCACCAAGTAATCGTCTCTTTCAAAACGCAAGACGGCCTCCCTGAGAAGATCAAAGGAAAGTCTCGTGGTTATGCGAATGGAAAGTGTTCCTGCAAAATAAGTAAAGAGGGTGGAGAAAACTCCTATTGACGCAACCAGGAGCGCGAAGAGTACGGCGTCTCTTTCGCTGCGGTTACCGAGAAGAAAATCTAAGAATTTCCCGTTCACGTATGGCATGGCATAGGAGAGAGCGGTTCCAATCACCGTGATAGCAATGAAGACGAAAGCCCCTTTTGCTCTGATGAACCTCGAGAGAACGCATCGAATCAAGGAAGGCCCCAATCTACCCGCCACAAAACATCAATCACTGATACCTTACACCTCAACACAACAGGAGCGAAGATTTGCCAATGAGACTGCTTTAAGATTGCCTTGGGCCAATACGATCTCAAGCTCTTCCTACAAGAGAGTCGGAATCGGACATCTCCTCCGACGAACCTGGCAATCGGGCGGTTGAAATATCTTTTTCAACCGCCCGATTGCCACAATAGATTTGAGCATCCGCCCACAAACGTCCGCGTTTTATACCCATCAAATCCTTTGCCTTTTGTCGTCTAGACTAGAAAAATCGCTCGAAATAACGCAACCGGCCTGCTCGCTTGAAGAAACCTAAGCCCGTAACGTAGATGTGCAAACTTCCGAAACGCCTTGCGCGGCATAGTGCGTATAAACTTCGTCAACCGCCTCAGAAATATCTGAGTATCGCGCCGGGTCAAAAGCATACGATGTCGCAGCTATACCCTGCACCCATTCGGAACGCGGATTAATTGAATAGCCACACAGCATCATCATACATGCATCTAGACCTGATTTCCCAAGTATCCGACGTATTGATGAGAGCATCGCGGGTCGCCCCTGCACCATCGTCGTCACCCCTATTAGCAGTATTTACCGTTTTTCTCTAAATGCGTATCGCCACCCTTAAGAATACGAAGTGTTTTATCCAGACCCGATTGTCCTCCATCTCAAACGAAGGGATAAGGAATCTCATCCGGAATCGGCAGTAACGGAGGATTCACAACGACAAGCGAAAAACATGAGTCATCTCTCAGAGGGGAGTAAAGGCTCCCCTCAAGCACCCTAGTTTCGTCATCCAAAGAGTTGATGGCAGTGTTTTTCTTACAAAGGTCGACAACAAAAGGGTTGATTTCTACAGATGTTACATCCATGCCACAGTTGGTAAGTATCAGGCCCTGTATTCTGGGGCCAGAACACAAATCGAGAGCCTTCCGTGCGCTCTGCGGTGTAAGGCGCCAATCTCAGCAAATCTGTCCCACAATACTGCGCTGAAGAACAAGACGGAACCCCTGAGCCAAACTCCCCTATACCTTATTAAGGCTAAGACAGGCAAGTTCACGCACCCGGCATATTCCAGAATAACATCCTATTGTTTTAGATGCTCTACAAGCATGAACAGCCGCGAATCGGAAAGATCTTCTAGTTTCGCCCCGACTGACCGCCAAGGGCCAAAATGGCCCCTCCATCCCCGGGCGACTGGCTCTGGCGCGCCGAGGAGTGTCCCCAAGTGCCGGCAGAAAAGAAACGTCCCTATCTGCCGGCTAGAGGGCACCGAAGAGGATGGCGTAGGTAGTGGATTCGCCGAGCTTGAGCTCGTCGCCGGGATTGAGTTGGGCGGAACGGCCGGGCTCGACCTGAATGCAGACGCGCGTGGCCCCGTTTACCACCACGGTTCCGTTGGTGGACGACAAGTCCTCGACGTGCCAGATATTTTGAGCATCGCACCAGATATGGGCATGGCGGGCCGAGACATCGTCGCCGACGTCGGTAATATCGCCCTCACCAGTGGCCAGCGCACCAATCTCAACACCCTGCTCACTCGGCTGAATCCAGCGCGGGGCGCTCACGACAAAACTGTTTTGTACGCGCAGCAAGCCCAAGGGGTGCGCCGGAGCGGGTTCGCGTTCGCCCGCGGTCATCGACATGCCAAGCGAACGCGGCGTGGAGGTGCCTCCGCCACAGGTCGCGTGCGCGTAGTCGATGGCATAGTTCACCGAGGACCGCACATCCGCCGAACAACCGACGGCGACAAACAGCACCAGCACGGCCTCGGCGCGCTCGGCGGGCATGAGTTCCGCCGCCTGGGACAGGCGATCGAGCGCGTTGCGATAGAGATTCGTGTCCTGATGGCACTCTTCGAGCGCGCGTACCATCGGTTCACCTGCAGGACCGCACACCATATTGATCACAGCCGTGGAGTCCATGGGATTTCGCTGGCGCAGGGCCAGTTGCGACATAATACGCGCAGCCGAGGTACCGTATTCGGCAAAGTAGCGCTGCTGAAGCGTGCCGACCGGCGCGCGAACGATAAAGCGGGAAACCCAAGAGCGATCGGCGGCTCGGCTCTGCGGGCTGCGGCCGTCGGCGAGCGGACGGGACGAAAGCACCAGGCCGCACAGCTCGATATGGCTCAGATGCGCCGCGCGCTTAAAGATGTCAAACATGGCCCCGCATGGGGTGAGCTCAACTTGAGATGCCATGACCTAGGCCTCCTTGGTCGTAGAAATAGAATCGGACGATACTTCGACAGGTCCGCCAAAAGTACGGGCAGCTGCGGCTCCACCGGCAAGCGGAGTCGCCATCTGGGCTTTTGTGCGTCGCGGTGCCGAAACGGGAAGTTCAAAGGCAAAGCCCATCGCAAGCAAAAACCACGTAAGCGTATAGGTTGCAACCAGAGCGGCAACAAGGCCGCCCATCACGGCGCGTTGGGAAAATACGCTACATGCAGCCACAACCAGTACTGGAACCTCGCAGGCAGAAAGCGCAAGCACACCCTGCAGGAACCCCGAGCGCCGATTGCGCGCAAGTGCCCCCGCGGTAACGCCGGCTATGCCTGGCAGCGTCAACGCCAGTGCGGCAATAATACCCGGTAGCGTCCCAGACCACACGAGCGATCCCAAAGTCGCCGTCACGCGAGCGCCCGACGCCAGCAGCGCGGCCGAAACCACGACCACAGCCCAAACCACGCCACAGACGACCGTCGCGCCGACCATCAGCGCGCGACGAACCGCACGGCCAGACGCATCCATGGGGCACGGCGTGAGCGGCTCGCCGCGGAGCGAACGACCGACATTTTGCGCATAGTGGTCACAAAACGCCGAGAGCGCCGCCTCGACCGCCGCCGGCTCGGGACGATCTTTTTGATGGCTGGACAGACAGGCCATCACCACGTCGAACAGCTGGGCATCGACAAACGCCAGCGCATCGCGTAGCTCCTCGGAATCCGGCTCAAGCCCCAGCTGCTGGGCCTGCTCGGCCGCAGCGAGCGCCACATCGGGCTCACGACGAAGCAGCTGAGTCAAATCGCAACCGGGCGCATGGGCACCAATGGGATAGTCGGGCCGCGTGTCCATCTTGAGACGGTAGGGGCTCGCGATGTCGCGCGTCTTTTTGCGCGAACCCGAGGTGCCCGAAGTGCTCGGCGCGGCTTCGTATGGCGCGACGCCGGCAATGAGCTCGTAAACCGTGCTTGCCGCGGCATAGACGTCAATCGCCGGCGACATACGCAAAGCGCGCAGATCGGGAATATCGTCGGTGAGCATCTCGGGTGGGGCATAGGCAACCGTCGCGCGACGCAGCGTGGCATAGCGCTCCGTAAACGACGCCTTGCCGCCGGTACCGGCCACGGCCGACGCAGGCTCGAGCGCCAGCGACGAGCCAAAGTCGATCAGGCACAGGTCAAAGGTGCCCTCGGCAAGCTGCCGGTCAAGCGGTAGACGCGCCGTACGCACCATAATATTAGCGGGCGAGATATCGCGATGGACAAAGCCCTCGCCCACCAGGCTCATACGGCAGAGCAGATCGAACAGGTCGCGACCCAGACGCGCCGCCACAAGCGGCGACAGGCGTCCGGCATCGTCCACGGCGAGTCGCGAACGCAAGCGGGCAAGCGTCTCGCCCTCGACCCATTCCATGACAATTGCAGGCACACCGTCGACCTCGCCCCAGCCATAGAGGCGGGGAAAACCCTTAAGGCCCGAAAGAGCGCGATGGCATTCGTATTCCTCGCGAAACGCCGCCTTGAACTTGGCGACCAGCGCCTCGTGAGCGGCATCGTCGTCAAACTCATCGCGCGTCGGCAAGATGAGCTGTTTGAGTGCCACGGCCTCGCCTTGGGCGTTGACGGCACGCGTCACGCGGCCGATACCGCCACGGCGCATGGCGGCATCGTCGGCAAACAGCATCGTAAAACGACGCAGATAGGCAGGCAGTTCGCCCTGACCGAGCGCAATGGCCGGCTCAAACCCGTCGACACGCGCCAGGCGCAGGCCGACCATGGGATCGCGACCGAGCGATTGTGGTGTGGTGGATGCAAGATCGGTCATCATAGGGCAAGCGCCGCCACGTTATTGTTGAAGTTACCGAGCGCGACGTCATCATCGCCGTAATGGCCGACCCATTGACATAGGTTGGTGTAACAGCCCCACAGATTGGCATACTGCTGATACCACTTTGACCGGGGCGAGAATGTCTGACGACCGAACTCAGCTCGAATGACAAACATCTCCCCGACCAGGCTGTCGCACGGCCTGGGATCTCCCGTAGAGTTATAGGTCGAAACCACGTCATTGGCACGAGAAACATAGCCGTCGAGCATGTTGTACTTGGTTACAAGCCAACGGTGAATGCTCTCTTCCTCAGCAGCGGAAAGGCCACCGGAGTTTGCATCGTTGTCAGTGTTGCCGCCCGTCGAGCCGCCGTTTCCAGACCCTCCGGCAGAGGAACCCGACCCAGAGCCGCCGCCCGAACTCGACGAATCCGAGCCGGAGCCAGAAGTATCCGAGCTACCGGGCTTTCCGGACTGCTGGGCGTCCTGCTCCTTCTGCTGCTCGACCTTATTCACCGTTGCCGCCACGCTATTGTTGGACAACCGATCGATGATCTTGGTGTTGGTGAGCACGATGGTTTTGCCATTGGCAAGCGTGACTTCGTTGTCCGGGGCCTCGGCGCCGTCCGCGTCGTCAGTGCCAAACACAATATGCGCGACCACACTTGCCCAAGCATATCCAGTCGTGGTGCCCAGGTCACTTTTGACCTCATGCCCCACGCGCGGTTCGCGTGCGGCATGTGCCTGCATCATGGACGGCACGGTCATGCCATAGGCAGAAACGCCAGCTATGACCAGCACCAGCGAGCAAGACAGCAGTGCGTACGCCCGCGGCGCCAAGCCCAGTCGGCGTCGCATGCGCACCGCGGCGCCGCGCTTTGTCTGAGTGCCACCGGGCCGCATGCGTTCTCCTCCAACAAAAACACGCCGCTCGGGAGCGGCGCATTCATTCGAATCCATATTTGAGTGTATCAGCGAACCCAAAAGGTTGCGCAACGAATGGGCAAATTAAGGATGCGAGTGGAAGCATCCATGCGATAAGCGGATACAAAGCATCTTTGTTGCACAACAAACTTACAGTCGCACGGGGAAATTATGGCTACCCCGTGCGTCGCGATGAAGACATACGGCAGGAGCAGGCTCGCCACCTAAATCGTGCGACGGGCCTCGATGGCGCGCCCAAGCGTAAGCTCGTCGGCATACTCCAGGTCGCCGCCCACGGGAAGGCCGCTCGCCAGACGCGATACCTCAACGCCCAGCGGCTTGATAGTGCGGGCCAGGTAGCTCGCCGTGGTCTCGCCCTCGATATTGGGGTTGGTGGCGATGATGACCTCGTGGATGTCCTCGTGGCCCAAGCGTGCCAGCAGCTCACGAATGTGCAACTGCTCGGGACCAATCTTGTCCATGGGACTGATCACGCCGCCCAATACGTGGTAGAGACCGTGGTAGCTGCCCGTGCGCTCAATCGCCTGGACATCGCGCGGCTCGCCCACCACGCAAATGCGAGTGGTATCGCGCATCGAATCCTGGCAGATGGAGCACTCGTCGGCCGTGGCGTAGTTAAAGCAGCGGCTGCAAAAGTGAACCTCCTGCTTAACCTCCAGGATAGCCTCGGCCAGGCGGCGCGCCTCCTCGGCATCGGCCTCGAGCAGGTAATAGGCGATGCGCTGGGCCGACTTGGGACCAATGCCCGGCAGACGGCCCAGCTCATCGAGCAATTTTTGCAGACTATGGTTGGCACTCATATATATGCGTGTCTTAGAACGGCATGCCCGGGATGTTGAGGCCGCCGGTGATGGCGCCCATCTGCTTGTTGGCGAGCTCGTTGACACCGCGGACGGCCTCGTTGACGGCAGCCATGATCATGTCCTGCAGCATATCGACGTCCTCGGGATCGAGGGCATCGGGGTCGATGGTGAGGTTGACGAGCTCCATCTCGCCGTTAACGGTCACCTTGACCATGCCGCCGCCGGCAGAGGCGTCGACGGTCTGGGACTTAAGGTTTTCCTGCGCGGCGGCAAGCTGCTCCTGCATCTTGCGAGCCTGCTTCATCATTTGCTGCATGTTCATACCGGCCATGATGGCTCCTTTACGTGCGGCCGCGCGACAAGCTGCAAGGGCAGCCGGAGCGCGACGGGACTTTCAAACTCAAAAATCGTACCACGGCGCGGGGCAAGCAAGCGGGGCGGACACGCTACCTCAGTCGATATACATGTCCTCCAATACAAACCACGCGCAAAGATTATGCAAGGCCGAATTATGCAAGGTTGCATAATATCGCATACTCAATCTAGTAGAGCCGAATCCGGCATTTCATGTGTGCCACTAAATAGCTAAATGCCAAACCGCTGCTCGAGGCGGAGCACATGGCGGCAGGGTATAATTTGATTGTCATAGATTGCAATTTGGAGGTGCCCCATGAATGCCCCCGACGCGCTCCAAAACATCCGCTCAAAACACCCCGTTGCATATGTGGTTCTCTATCTCTTTGTCGGCTGGGCATTGCTGGTTGTCATCACCCATGCCATAGCTTTTGGAGCAGAACTGCTGATAGCCAGCTCGGGCCAGCCCGTCGTCAAATGGGAGACGACCGATGAATGCACCGACGGAACCCGAACCATTTACTACAACAGCCCGTCCCTCTACCAAGAGTTCAAGGTCAAGATAAAGGACTCCAAGATTGTCGATGCCGAACTGGGCTCTTTATTTACAATCGGAGCAACCGTCAACGCCGAGCAAGTCGAGTACACGGACGGCCATGCGACGTATCGTATCGACCTCAGCATCCTAGGCCGACCGTCACGCGCTTGTCTGCTCGAATGCGATATACGCGGCACCACACTACACATGTCCGAAATACAGATGCGCCCGGACAAAAGAAAGTGATATATGGCCGAGTCGGAAGAGACTAGGCATAGACTCGTCCGCCTTCGTAGGCAAAACGCAGGATGAGCGGGGCATTGTTGCGCACGAAATCATCGAGTTCTTTGAGGTTCGCTTCGCTAAAGCCCTCGTGTGACACCCAATTGAATGCCGGCAAGATACACTCCGCCGTGTCAAACCCCAATCGCGCGGGCGCTCCACAACAACCTTCACCGTGTTGTCCTCCCGGACTTCGGAATACGAAACCTGCGTATCGTCCTCAAGGCGGACATATTCCCACATCATAAGCTCGCTCCGTTCAAAGGGTTCTCTTCTTGAGCAGTATACCCGCCTGCGCAGCTACTCCACCGGCTTGAAGATGGTGGCCTGACCGAAGACGCTGCGGATGAGGTCTTTGGCCTCGTCCTCGGTCTGCGGGATGCTCGGGGCTGCGCCCTGATGGCCGAAGGGGCTGCCCGCACCGGGGTTGGACTCCCAGGGAGCCGCGGGGGCGTCGTCGCTTGCGGGGGCCGCGGGTGCCTCCGCAGCGGGCTTGGGTGCGGGCGTCGCACCCGGCACGTCGAACGGAGGCAGATCGTCCCCGCTCGCATCGCCAGCGAAGCCGCCGACCATGGCGTCGTCGTAGGGCACCTGCTCGGATTCCCACGGCGCGGACTGCGCGACAGGCTGAGCCTTCGGGGCAGCCGAGCGCTCGGGCGCACGGGGTGCGGGCTCGGTCGGGAGCTTACCCGTGGCAGGAGCGCCGGCGGGGTTGTCGGAGCGTAGCCAGGGGGCTTTGCCCAGGTCAGACGACTTGGGCGCGGGCGAGACGGGCTTGGGCGCGGGTGTCGGAGCAGCCGGTTTGGGTGCCGCGGGCTTAGGCGCCGACGGGGTCGATGCCGCTACCGGCGCCGCTTGCTGCTGCGGCGCGCTGGCGCTCGAGGATACAGGGGCCGCCGAGGACACGGGTTGCGGGTCCGCAGATGCCGCAGCCCGTGCAGATGGAGAATGCTCCTCATGTTGAGGAGCCGGCGTGCCACCCCCACCCAGGACATAGTCGACGGTACGACGACCGAAGACCGCGCAGACCGTCGGCAGGACCACCGACTGCGTATCGGCGCGACCGAGCATCTTAATGGCAAAAGTCGAACCCGCGGGGAACGAGACCGTGAGCTTGGAGCCGTCGTCGGCCGTGGCGCGGGCGTTGAGCAAAAGCCCTGCGTAGGAAGCCTGACGCGCCTTGACACGCTCGACAACCTCGGCCCATTTGCGCTGCAGCTCTCCGGCGTCCTCGACCGCGGAGGTCTCGGCAGCACCGGCGGCGGCAACCTGGGCGGCGTTGTTGGACTGGGGCTTAGGTGCCGGAGCGGTGGCAGGCGCGGGAGCCGCAACGGGCTGAGGCGTCGGAGTCGGCGCAGGCTGAGGTGCAGGCGCTGCAGGCTTGGAAGCTGACACGGACGCAGAACGGGACGCAGGCTGGGCAGCCGGAACAGCAGCACCACGGTCCCAAGGCATACCGCCCTGGCGCGCGGACGTAGCAGCGGGGGCAGCGGATGCCGCCGGAGCGGCAGCACGAGCGCCCGAAATGAGCGTCGGCTGTTGGGCAGCAGCGGGTACGGATGCTGCAGGCGCGGCGGCCTGAGCAGCAGCCACGCTCGCCGGCACCGCGGCATTGGCAACC
>DXLT01000039.1:0-8325 GCA_019414555.1 Collinsella sp. | reverse complement strand
GTCTTACCGACCAGGTCCTCGGGCTCATAGTATCCATGGATGCCGGAGAGGATGGTGCGGTCGGTGCCGGTGCCGTCGTCGAGCGTAAAGTTCAGCAGCTTCTTGGACTTCTTGACGGCCTCGCATGCCTTGACCTTCACAGCGCGGAAGTCGCTCTTGGAGAAGGTATCAAAGTCGACGAACTCCTCAAACAGCGGCTCAACGGCGATCTTGGAGTAATCGAGCGTGGGCTTAAGCGACTTAACGAACGGGCTCGCGGCGTTGCCGGCCTCTGCAGCCTTGGCGGCAGCGGCACCGGACTGGAAACCCTTCTCGGGCTTCATGTGCGGGAACAGCAGCACGTCGCGGATAGAAGCCTGGTTGGTAAGCAGCATGACCACGCGGTCGATACCAATGCCAATACCGCCCGCGGGAGGCATACCGTACTCGAGGGCGCGCACGTAGTCCTCGTCATACTCCATGGCCTCATCGTCGCCGCCGGCCTTCTCGGCCATCTGGGCGGCAAAGCGCTCGGCCTGGTCGACCGGGTCGTTGAGCTCGGAGAATGCGTTGGCGTACTCGTGGCCGGCAATAACCAGCTCAAAGCGATGCGTCAGGCGCGGGTCGTCCTCAAAGCGCTTGGCAAGCGGGCTGACCTCGATGGGGTAATCGCACACGAAGGTCGGGTTGACGATGGTGTCCTCGCCCAGCTCATCGTAGATCTCGGCGATAATCTTGCCGGCGGTCCACTCGGGCTTGATCTCCAGGCCCTTCTCGCGCGCGGCGGCAGCAAGCTCCTCGACCGGCGTGTCGATGGTGACCTGCTTGCCGAGCACGTCGGAGACGATGTCGGTCATGGGACGGCTGGCCCACTCACCAGAAAGGTCGATGGTCTGGCCCTGGTACTCGATGACCTCGGGGTTGCCGATGGCCTTGTTGGCAGCCTTGATGACACCTTGAGCGAGCGCCTTCATGCCCTCGAGGTCGGAGAAGGCACGGTAAGCCTCCATCGTGGTGAACTCGGGGTTGTGGGTAAGGTCCATGCCCTCGTTACGGAAGATGCGGCCGATCTCGAACACGCGCTCAAAACCACCGACGATGCAGCGCTTGAGGTGCAGCTCGGTGGCAATACGCAGGTAGCACTCCTGATCGAGCGCGTTGAAGTGGGTAATGAACGGCTTGGCAGTAGCGCCGCCTTGGATGGTCTGCAGGATGGGGGTCTCGACCTCCATGTAGCCGTCGGACTCCATAAAGCGACGGAAGGTGGAGAGAATCTGCGAACGCTTACGGAAGGTCTCGCGAACGTCGTCGTTGGCGATCAGGTCGACATAGCGCTGGCGATAGCGGGTCTCCTTGTCGGAAAGACCGTGGAACTTCTCGGGCAGCGGACGAACGGCCTTGGCAAGCAGGGTCGCGCTCTTAGGGGCAACGGAAAGCTGGCCACGCTGGGTGCGCACGACCACGCCGGTCACGCCCAGGATGTCGCCCAGGTCGAGGGCCTTGAGCGTACTCCAGGCAGCCTCGTCCATGTCGTTGATGCGGCAGAACAGCTGAATCTCGGCAGTCGCATCGCGCACGACGATGAACATGATCTTGCCCTGACCGCGCTTGGCGACCACACGGCCAGCGATCTTCACGACGTCCTCGGTGTCCTCGCCATCGGCAAGCTCGGCGTACTTAGCCTCGATATCGGCGACGTAGTCCTCAAGCTCAGAGTGCTCGGGATAGGGGTTCTGGCCCGCCTCGAACAGGGCGGCGCGCTTGGCCAGGCGGGTGGCGCGCTCGTCGTTGAGCGTCGATGCCTGATCTGCGGCGTTCTGGTTCTCTGCCATAAGTTAGCTCCTCAAACTAAAACGCTCCCCAGGATTCGGTCCCAGGGAGCGAAAACATACCTTTACGCGGGACCGTGGTCTAGCGTGCGATCTTGGCGATGGTGTAGACGCGAGTCTTGCCGGAAGGCGTAACGACCTCGACGGAGTCGCCCTCGCCGTGACCAATGATGGCGTGACCGACCGGAGACTCGTTGGAAATCTTGTGCTCGAGCGAGTTGGTCTCGGTGGTACCGACGAGCGTGACTTCCATGACCTCGCCGTTGGGATCAATCAGCGAAACGGTGGAACCGATGGAGACGGTCAGGTCGCCCGTGGTGGCAGCAACCTGAGCGTTGGCGAGGATGGCCTGGATCTCGGCAATACGAGCGGCGTTCTGGGCCTGCTTGTCCTTAGCGGCGTCGTACTCGGAGTTCTCCGAAAGGTCGCCGAACGCGCGGGCTTCCTTGATGTCCTCGACGATCTCCTTGGCGTAATCGCCCTCACGCCAAGCGAGCTCCTCGACGAGCTTCTGGCGGCCCTCAGCGGTCAGTACGATCTGGCTTGCGTCCATACGGATATCTCCCCAACTCTGATCAAACAATCAACTGTCAACAAAACGAAAAAGACCGGCTAGCCTGCGGGCAAGCCGGTCAGGTGCTCACCCCAAAGGGATGGGACTACTCTGCGTCCGCGTCGCTGTCCTCTGCCTGCTTCTTCTTGGCAGCAGCGAGCTTGGCCTCGAGCTCAGCGATCTCCTTGTCCTCCTCGGACTGCTCGACCACGACCTCCTCGGCCTGCTTGGTCTCGGCCTTATCGTCGCCCTCCATACCCTCACGGATATTCTTGACGGTAGAGCCGAGGGACTTGCCGAGCTTCGGCAGGTTCTTGGGCCCGAAGATAATCAGGACAACGACGAGAATAATGATGAGCTCAGGAGCCCTCAGTCCAAACATGTAGACCTCCACAATACAGCGAGACAAGCTCGAATGAGTATACCGCGGGTATCGCGGTATCACAACACTAGCTAAAAAAAGGGACCGCAAGAAGCGGTCCCTCCTCATGCTCTGGTCGGGTTGACTGGATTTGAACCAGCGACCCCTGCGTCCCGAACGCAGTGCTCTACCAAACTGAGCCACAACCCGTTAGCTCGACTATAGTAACAAAGATTTTCGCCGCGTGCTAGAGAAATTTTTATTTCTTTGGCGCGTCAATTTGAACCGTGTTGGGAATAAGCTCAGTCGCGCAGGCCCACCAGCCACTTTGCTGGGCAGCATCGGCAAGCCTTTCGGCCGTGGCAGCGGTGTCGCAAATGGCAAACGAGCAGGCACCCGATCCGCACACATCTACAGCAACGGTTCCGTCCTGTTTACGCAGCCAGTCGAGGACCGTTTGAATCTGCGACTCCATCTGTGCGGAAATGACACCAAGGTTGTTATGGATGAGTGCATATGCCGTCTCGGCATCACCAGCACGCAAGGCAGAAGCTATCGCGCCGGGCTTGTCCGCAGGCACCGGGGCCTCGTCAAAACGTCGATAAGCTTCAATTGTCGAAACGCTTGCCTCGCGCGGCTTGACCAGCACGACGGGCGTCGCGGGCAGCGCGGGGCACTCAGTTGCCAGCACGTCTCCCCCACCTACGTAGAACGCAGGACTCGCGTGCAAAAAGAACGGGACGTCAGCACCAATGCCCCGCGCAATATCGTCGAGCGCTGGGTCGGTGCGATCAATGCCCCAGAGCTCCGCCAAGGCGACAATGACCGCGGCCGCATCCGTCGAGGGGCCGCCCAAGCCGGCGCACAATGGAATGCGCTTCTCAATCGTCACGCAGATGTTTGCCTCGCGACCATAATGCTCGGCCATAGCAACCGCAGCCCGATACGCCGTATTCTTTTGCATGGGAAAATCTGATGCCGGAACCGTCTGGACGGTCAGCGCCTGCGCCGGCGTGACCGTCACGGTATCGGAAAGACCGACGGCCGCCATCAGGGAATCGACCCTGTGGTAGCCGCGGTCATCGCGCTCGGTATGAACCCCCAGGTAGAGGTTAATCTTTGCCGGCGCGGAAAGAGTCAGGGACCGATCGGTCACCGTTAATGCTCCTCGAGCTGATTGCCGAGCGGGGTAAAGATATGCTCGCCGCTCTCGGGGTCGAACAGCTCGACCTGGCCGGTGAGGACATCGATGTACTGGTAGGACTGACGCGACTTGCGGCCGCGACGCTCGTCAACCTCGACAATGAAGACGGCCGGGTGGACGCTCTTGATGGTGCCCATGCGCTCGACGACGCGGGTACGGCCCATGTTGGCCTTCACCTTGACGCGATCGCCCACCATATCGGTCAGCTTCTCGTGGATGTCGTCGACGTGATTGACTTCCATCTCTTCCATGAACAGGGCCTCCAGAAGGTGCAATTCAAAAAGGGGATAATACCCCTAAGATAGACAAAACTCTAATACTATAGCACCCTGTTGCCGCCATACGCAAGTAGCTAAATAAGCCCCGTCCCAAATACGTACCAGACGACAACCTCGCATGACCAGTTGTTACGCGGTTTGGTAAAACCGCGTAACCTAAAGGTTGTCGGTGTCCAAGACGATGGTGAATGGGCCGTCGTTGACCAGGTCGACCTTCATGTCGGCGCCAAAGATACCGTGCGCCACATGCTCAACGTCCTCATGCACAAGCGTCAGGAAGTACTCGTAGAGCTCGTTGGCAACATCGGGTGCGCCGGCATCCGTAAACGACGGACGGCGACCGTGGCGGCAGTCGGCGAACAGCGTGAACTGCGACACCACGAGCACCTCGCCGTCGACATCGGCAAGCGCCAGATTGGTCTTGCCGTTCTCGTCCTCGTTGATACGCAGCCCGCGGAGCTTGCCCCACAGCTTGTCGGCCTCGGCACGCGTATCGCCATGGCCCACACCCAGCAGCACCAGGTAGCCGCGTCCAATGCGGCCCACGCACTCGCCGTCGACCGTCACGCCGGCGTTGAGCACGCGCTGCACCACCGCACGCATGGCCTACTCCTCGCCCGTCAGCTTGGCGGACAGATGCTCGAGCGCGTGGAAACGATGGCTGATGGCGTTCTTCTCGTCCGCCGTCAGCTCGGCCATGGTCTTGCCCGGCGTGTCGACCGGCAGGAACAGCGGGTCGTAGCCAAAGCCGTGATCGCCGCGGCCCTCGCGTGCGATAACGCCCTCGCAGACGCCCTCGCCATAGGTGACCAAACCGTCCGTGTCGATGAGCGCGACGACGCTCATAAAGCGCGCGGTGCGGTCCTCATCTGCCACGCCTTCCAGGTTAACGAGAAGCTTGGCGTTGTTGGCGGCATCGTCGCCGTGCACGCCCGCATAGCGCGCGCTATACACACCGGGCTCACCGTCCAGCGCGTCGACGACCAAGCCCGAATCGTCGGCAATGGCCATAAGGCCCGTCTCCTCAACCGCGGCTTGGGCCTTGATGATGGCGTTCTCCAAAAACGTCGTGCCGTTTTCCTCGGGATCCTCAAAATCACCCAGCTGGCCGAGCGCCACAAAGCGTACCTCGGGCATGACCTTGCCCAAAATGGCCTCGATCTCGGTGAGCTTATGGGCGTTGCCCGTTGCCACGACGATGGTCGCCGCCGGGTCGAGGGTGTCGATGTCAATCTTCTCAAGTGCCATAACTGGCCTCCTTGTCTCTATAGCAATGCCGCGCCGAGGGCGACGAGGGCCTCTGCCTCTCCTCTCTCAATCAACGGCAGTCTTGTGTCTAGACGTCTCCGCAGATGAAACCTACCAAAATAAACCTGTCCCTTTTTGGCAGGTTAGGCGAGGGCTTGGCGCTGAAGCTCGATGAGCTCGGCGATGCCTTTGTCGCCCAGGTCGAGCAGGGCGTTGAGGCGCTTACGGTCAAAGGGCGCCTGCTCGCCAGTGCCCTGGAGCTCGATCATCTCACCGGTGTCGGTGGCGACGAGGTTCATGTCGACTTCGGCATGGCTGTCCTCGGAATAATCGAGGTCAAGCAGCGTATTGCCGTCGACAACGCCCATGGAGATTGCAGCCACCTGGCCGGTAAGCGGGATGCGCTCGATCTTGCCCGCCTCGACCCACATGGCGAGGGCGTCGTGCAGCGCCACCCAGGCGCCGGTGATGCTCGCTGTACGCGTGCCGCCATCGGCCTGAATCACATCGCAGTCGACGGTGACGGTGTACTCGCCGAGCGCCTTCATGTTGACGACGGTACGCAGGCTGCGGCCAATGAGGCGCTCGATCTCCATGGAGCGACCCTTGCGGTTGGCGTGCTCGCGCTTGCAGCGCTTGCCGGTCGACGCCGGCAGCATGGCGTATTCCGCGGTCACCCAGCCGGCCTTAGCTCCCTTTCGCCAGCCCGGCACGCCCTCCTCGATTGTGGCGGCGCACAACACGCGCGTGTCACCGAACTCGGCAAAACACGAGCCGTGGGCGTGCTTCATGACGCCACGGGTGAGCTTAACGGGGCGCAACTCGTTGGCGGCGCGACCGTTGGCGCGGTTGACCTGCATGTACTCCATAGAAAAATCCTTTCGGCAAAAGGTGTGGCGAAGGCTCTGACGGCGGCCTTACATCTATTTCAGCTCATCGATATCGATATGCTCAATGCTCTTGAGCGGCTGACCAAAGATAAAGCTGCCCGCCACCGCAAACTCGGCAATGTTATCGGCCGTCGTGGCAAAACGATGCTGCGGCTCGGCGGCGACGCCCGCCAGCTGCTCGCGGCGCGTGAGGATATCGGTCAGCTCGCGCGTGGTCTCCTCGGCGGAACTCACGACGCGTACCCCAGGCCCCAGCGCATGGCGGATAGGTCCCACCAACAGCGGAAAATGCGTACAGCCGAGCACCACGGTATCGATACCGTGGTCGCGCAGTGGCTCAACCGTGGCACCCACCAGCGCACGCACGGCAGGCGTATCGAAGATGTCCTCGTTCTCAAGCCACTGCTCTTGCAGATGCGCACCCGAGGCGAGCTCGTGTTCGACAACCTCGACAAAGCTCGAGGCGGGGCAGCCGTATACGTCGACGCCGGCATCTAGGTCCTGAATGGCGCGCGTGTAAGCGCCCGAGCGAATGGTGAGGTTGGTGGCGAGCACGCCCACGCGACGCGTACGCGTGCTGTTGATTGCTGCACGGGCACCCGGCGCGATCACGCCGATCACGGGAACGTCGAGCACCTGCTGGGCCAGACGCAAGGCCGCAGCGGTCGCCGTGTTGCAGGCGATGACC
Organism: Collinsella sp.; assembly: GCA_019414555.1. Classification (GTDB taxonomy): domain Bacteria; phylum Actinomycetota; class Coriobacteriia; order Coriobacteriales; family Coriobacteriaceae; genus Collinsella. The sequence continues at coordinate 1,295 of DXLT01000039.1, read as the reverse complement.
ATAATCTTGACGTCGTGCTTCGAAAGCCAACGACCCGCCTGCAACGCAAACGAGCGCACCTCATCCTCGGTGCGCGTGCCGTAGGGACAGCGCTTGGTGTCGCCAAAGTAGTAGACGGACTCGTGCGGCAGCGCCGTCGCGATGGCGCGCGCAACCGTCAGACCGCCCAAACCAGAATCGAACACGCCAATCGGGCGCGTGTCGCCTGCCGAATTCTCGATATCGGACATTACCTCACCAGTCTCTCTCGAAAAGACATGTCCAAGTGCGGCGACGCCGCGCTACGAACGCGCCGCGACCAGCAGCTCTGCCGTCGCCGCCCAACCGTCGACAATTTTGCCGCGCGTAACGAAAGCGTTCTCGCAAGCAGCCAGGAACTCGGGCGCGCCGGCGCTCGTCAGGCCATTCTCGACCAGGCAGAACGTGCCCACGTGATCGGCCATGTAGAAGTCGGACTCGGAGTCGCCGAGCGCCAACGTCTCCTCGCGCTCGATCCCTAGGTGCTCGCAGAAGCGCGCAATGGCGACGCCTTTGTTGAGGCCCGCGGGGTTGATGTTGAATGCGCGACCGTCCTCGACGCGATCGAGCTCGAGCGTCGTCGGCTTGGACAGGTGAGTCAGATGGCCGTTGCAAGCCCAGATCAGACCGCAGCCGGCCTCGTCCAGGATGGCCTGAACCTCATCGTCGGGCACATCGCCGCGCATGCCGACGGTGACCTCACGGTATTTGTAGCCTGTCGACATGTCGTTGTGATACTCGATCTTGTGCGGCCAGCGGGCAAGAATCTTCTCGCACACGCCGGTCTGCTCGATCACCTGGTGCGGAGTAAGGCCGCAGGCGGGGTCGTAAGGCATGTCGCCAGTCAGATACTCCCAATCGTTGGCTTTGAGGTCGTACATGACCAGGCCGCCCATCTCACCAATGTAGGAGTTGAGGCCGAGCACGCGCGCGTCCTCGTGGATCATGGTACGGTTGCGGCCCGAGGTGGGAACCACCTGAATACCAGCGCGAGCGAGCGCCACGACGGCCTCGACGAGTTTGGTCGAGGGGTTGCCGTCGTTGTCGCGCAGCACGCACGAGCCGGGTGCGAGCATCGTGGCATCCAGGTCGGTAAAGACGTACTTGACCTTGGCCAAACGCTCGCGCATCTCGCCCGAAAGCTCAGCGACGGTCGGCAGGGTATTGTGGGACATGGCTACTCCGTTTACGTAGAAGGGTTTGGACTTGGACGGCATGTTTTGATTGAGGGAACACGCTTATGGCGACAGCGCACTCAGGGCGCCGCCGCCATCATG
>DXLT01000038.1:0-8399 GCA_019414555.1 Collinsella sp. | reverse complement strand
TCATGCCGCCGAAGTTGAAAGGCAGATTGCCGCTCTGGCGGGCTTGCAGCGTCGAGCCGTTACGCGGTTTGGTAAAACCGCGTAACCAAAGGCGCAGCGTCGACCGGTCCGTCGTTCGTTAGAACGGCGGAACCAAGGGCGCAGCGTCGGCCCGTTACGCGGTTTGGTAAAACCGCGCAACTAGAGCTACATCACCATGACGTAACGGCTACCCACGTAGTACTGCTTACCCATCAGGACCGGCTCGCCATTGGGGCCTGTGAAGCCGGCACGCAGGTTGAGCAGTGGATCATGCGGGGCAATGCCCAACTCGGCCGCCTGCTCGGCATTGGCACGAACGGCCTCGACCGTACGGTAGCCAACCGAGACAATCGGCGTTCCGCCAACACGCTCGACCTCGGCAAAAATCGACTTGTCCTCAAGATCGGCCGTCAACAGCTCACGGTAGGCGTCAAACGGCACAAAGATGTTCTCCTCAAAGATGGGCTCGCCGTCGGCCGTGCGCACGCGCTTAATATGCAGCAGCAGCGCATCCTTCTGCAGACCAAAGAATTCCATCTCGTTTTGGCGCGCCGGCACAATCTGGCGATCGACCACGTGCGCGCCGGCCTTCATGCCATTGTCGGCACACAACGCAGTAAACGTCTGCAGCGTCGAGGCATGGAACTGACGATTGATGTGCGGCGTGGAAACAAAGGTGCCGCGGCCCTGCTGCTTAACCAGGTAGCCATCGGAGCACAACTCCTCGACGGCGCGACGCACCGTAATTCGGCTCACGTCGTACTGCTCGGCTAGCTCAAGCTCGGACGGAATACGCTCCTTGGGCGCATAAACACCTTTCTCGATCGCATCTTTGATTTCGTCATAAATCTGCTGGTAAAGCGGTGCATTTTTGGGCGCAGGCATATCTAATCACTCTTATCGAAATATCGAAATAACTAATACGTATATAACGTCTAGTTTCATGTTACCTCATAATGATAAAACGATACACCCTCCCTACCAAAAAGCGACAGCTTCATTTTGGTAGGTTTTAACTGGGCAAACGAAGGCCTCCCGAAAGCAGCGAGGCTTTCGGGAGGCTCAAGCGGACAGGATTGCGCTGTGCCGGCAAAATGCCAACACTCTACCTGCCGTCGTCCTGCTGCAGGCTGTCCTGCTCGCTGAGGCGCGCCTGCCTGCTGGCCATGCGTGCGGGCTTGTCGGGATCGGGAACGGCCGTGGGCATGGGCTCGTCGACATGACCGCCCCACCAGCCGCCCACAAAGTTGAGCGTATGGAACACTTTGATCACGGCGCCGGGATCAACGTCGCACACCAGCTTGATAATGTCCTGGCTCTCGTAGGTCGAGACAACGGTGTGCAGCAGACACATCTTTTCGCGGCTGTATCCGCCGATGACCTCGGCGCAGCTAATGCCGTGCTGAAAATGGTTTACGTAGGCAGTCATGACCTCGTCTGCCTTACGCGTCGTGATCTGCAGCGTCACGCGATCGTAGCGACGATAGAAACTGTCGATGGTCTTGGTCGAAATAAACTGGAACACGATGGAATACGCCGCCTTGTCCCAGCCAAACATAAAGCCAAAGATCGCCAGGATAAAGCAGTTGAAACCAAAGATGACGCCCCAGATGGTCTTGCCCGTGTGGTTGGAAACCCACAGCGCGATAAAATCGGTGCCGCCGGTGGATGCGCCGGATTTAAGCGCGATGGCAGCGCCCAGACCCGAGACCACGCCGCCAAAAATGATTAGCATGATCTTGTCGCCCAAAAATGGAGCGAAGTGAAAGACGTTAAGGAACAGCGACGAGAGCACGACCTGCATCATCGAGAAGATGACGAAGCGCTTGCTAATGCCGCTCCAGCATAGGAGCGCCACGGGAATGTTGAGCGCAAGCATGCCGAGCGAGATGTCGATGTGAACGCCGCCCAGCGAGGTAACGCGATCGAGCAGGACCGCGACGCCGGTGAGACCGCTCGGAAGCAGGTCGGCGGGCTGAATGAACGCCTGGATCAGGAATGTTTGGAGGACGGCAGAAATTGTGACCGCCACGGCGGTAATGGCACGGCGGACGATGGTGAGGCGGCCGAGCACGAGCACGCGGTCCGTGAGCTGATCGATGGCGTTCGCCACGGAAGCTCCTTTCGAAGGCAGATGTAGTTGTGGGGCATGCCCGCGATTGTAGCATGGAGCGTGCAGGGCGCTTCAATTCACCCTCTCTCGACAACCAAAGCGGGACCAACAGCCTCCACGACCAAAGGCCCAAATTACAAGTGAGTAGACTTTTTACGATCTGCCGAGCACACCCAAAACCGCCACCCCTGTGACCTGCGGTTTTGCTAGAGCAGATGCACTTTGCGCTCGTACTGCACCAAAAAGTCTACTCACTTAGTCCGAATCGAAGCCAAACGAATCCAAATAGAGGACAAATTAAGCCAATCCGCAGCAAAAGACGCGTGAACCCGTGCTTCTCGCGGCGGATTGACACTACAAAGCGGCCAAAATGTCGGTCAGATTATCGATAACGGCATCGGCTCGCGATTGATCGAGGTTGACGCCCTCGTGCGGACGCAGTGCCAGGACGCGGGCGCCGGAGCGCTTGCCGGCCTCGATACCCAAAGGCGAGTCCTCGATAACCAGGCACTCGGCGGGGTCAACTCCCAGCGCCTTCATGGCACGCAGATAGATCTCGGGGTCGGGCTTAAACGCACTGCACTCGTGACCGCTGATGGTGTAGTCCAGCACGTCGGCGATACCGGCAATCCCCACCAGCTCGTCAATGAGCTCGCGATAGGACGAGCTTGCGATGGCGCACTTCACGCCGCGCTCGTGCAGCTTGCGCATCACCGGCTCCGTCTGCTCGTTGAGCAGCTCGGCATACGGAACGGGATGGTCCGGGCTGTAGACCTGCTTGTACTCCACGCGCAGGCGCTCGCGCAGCTCGACATCGTCGGGCACCAGCGACTTCCAAATGGCAGGCTCGTTAGACCCCGAAAGATCGGGGATCTCGTCAAAGTGGAACCCCTTCTCCTCCATAAACGCCACGCGACGACGGTTGTAGAACCACTCGGTATCGACCAGCACGCCGTCCATGTCAAACAGCACTGCCTTGATCATACGCATCTCCTCCCACCTGCCAAAAAGGGACAGGTTTATTTTGGTAGGTTTTATCTGAGGTTTTGTGGCGCGACGGATACGCCCTCCCCAGAGCAAAAAAAGGGGACGGGGCGCAAACCCCATCCCCTTTCAATCAACCCGTAAGGTTTACTTACTTGTGATTAGTAGGAAAGCTTCCACATGTAGCGACGCATGGTCAGCGGGTGCTGGCGGGCCTCGGCGATCTGGTTGCCGTACTCGCGCATAACGGCGAGGTGCAGCAGCGGGTTGAAGTAGGTGACAACGCTCGCGGGCACGGCGTCAGCCAGGCCGTAGTCCTTGGAGTCGATCAGAGCGACCTTGGCGCCCATGCGCTTAAGGAAGGTGAGGGCGCGGGCGTCCATCGGACGGGTAGCGCCATCGGACATGAAGAAGACGTAGGGCTTACCCTCGGTGGAAACCTCGAACGGGCCGTGGAAGTACTCGCCGGTGTTGTAGGCGGCGGCGTCGATCCACTGCATCTCGGTGAACAGGAAGGCGGCGTGAGAATAAGCCATCTTCTCGGAGGCACCGGAAGCCATGAAGTAGATCATCTTGTCGTCCTTGAAGTCCTCGGCGAACTTCTTGGCGAGCTTCTTGCAGGACTGAGCAGCGTTCTCGCAGAGCTCAAAGACGTTGGTGAGGCCGGTGATCATGTCCTCGTAGTGGTCATAGCCCTCGGTCTGCTGAAGGATCTCGACAGCAAGAGCGATGGCGTAGCCGGGCTTCTCGCACTTGGCAGCGAAGTTGGCGTGGAAGCCGTGAACGATGACGTAGTCAGCGTCGACGGTCAGAGCGGAGCCAGCCTTGTTGGTGAGGGAGACGACCGGGCAGTTGTGCTTCTTGGCGGTCTTGTTGGCCTCGACGGTCTCGGGCGTGGAGCCACCGAGGGAGCAGGTGATCACGAAGGTGTGCTCGTTGACCCAGGAAGGCGTGTCGTAGTTGAACTCGTTAGCAGTGAAGATCTGAACGTTCAGCTTGTCCGTGTTGTTGGCCAGGAAGTACTTGGCGGGGTAAAGGTCGGACATGGAGGCACCGCAGCCGACGAAAGCGACGCTATGGATCTCGTGGTTGGACAGGACGTCAGCGACGATCTGCTTAGGGAGGTTAAGGTCGATCTCGTACATCTGACACATTCCTTTCAATTTTTGCGGCGCCACATTGCCGGGCGCTCGCAGGGTTACTGTGGTTTGGACCGAGTCGCCGGCCCGTTGAGGATGCGACAAAGGGACTGTCCCATTGTCGCATTTTGGGGATGGAAGCCTGCCTGGGGTATGGGATGCCAGGCAGGCCCCCGGGGGAAAGCGGTTAGGCGCTTAGTCGCGACTAAGCCAGGATGCCGACCGCGGAGAGGGCGATGCCGCCCACAATGGCGATCACGAGAAGCCAACCGGTGTTGACGTTCTTCTTGATGAGCCAGTACATAAGGCCGGTGAGGCCAAGGGAGATCATCTGGGGCATCATGCCGTCCAGGATGTCCTGGATAACGACGGTGCCGTCAGCGAACTGCAGCGGGGTGGTGGCGCCGATCAGCGTGGCGATCATGCCGCCCACGGACATAAGACCCACGATGCCGCAGACATACATGAGCTTCTCCATGAGGTCGCCGCCCTGAAGCTTGCTCAGGTACTCGTGGCCGCCCTGATAGCCCATCTTGGCTGCGAACCAAGTAATCAGCACGGAGGGGACGATGGAGATGAGAAGGGCCAGGATCGGGCCCATGATGGAGCCCTGCTGAGCCAGCTGAACGCCCAAGCCAAAGGCGATAACGCGGATGGTGCCCTGGAAGAAGGAGTCACCGATGCCGGAAAGCGGGCCCATAAGGGAGGTCTTGACCGCATTAATCGAATCGGGGTTGAAGTTCTCGGGATCCTTGGCGTACTCCTCCTCCATGGAGGCGGCGAGGCCCAGGATGAAAGCGCTCGTCTGCGGGGTGCAGTTGTAGAACGCCATGTGACGGTGGTAAGCCTCTTTCTTAGCAGCAAGCTGCTTGGGGTCGGACTCGTCCGGATAGAGGCGATCGAGCGTGGGAACCATACCGTAGAGGAAGCCCATGTTCATCTGACGCTCGTAGTTCCAAGAGGCCTGGATGGCCCAGGAGCGCCAGAAGAACTGGCTGACCTTCTTGTTCAGGGACACGTCCTTGGTTGCGGTTGCCATAGTGTGTTCCTCCTTAGTCTTCGTCGTCTTCGAGCGGATCGTAGTCGGAATCGACACCGGCGGCTGCATGGGAACCGTTGAACTTGAAGCCCATGAAGACGACAGCCAGGCACACACCGATCAGAGCGACCGCGATGACGGACAGGTTGAGGTAAGCGGCGAGCAGGAAACCGATGAACAGGAACGGAGTCATACCCTTCTTGATCATCATGGTGAGCAGCAGAGCCAAGCCGTAGGCGGTCATGATCTTGGTCGAAACGTTAAGACCAGTGGACAGCCACTCGGGAACCATGTTGACGATGGCCTGAACCAGGTCGGTGCCAACAAAGACGGCGAGGAAAATCGGCAGGAAGTACATGATGGCGTACAAACCGGAGCCGGCGCAGATGTGCATACGGTAGGCGGTCTTGAACTTTCCGTTATCAATCGCGTTATCTGCCACATGGGTGAGGACGGCAATGATGGAACGGAACACGATGCCGAGGAGCTGACCCAGGACGGCGACCGGGATGGCGATCGTCATGGCGGTCTCGGCGGAAGCATCGGTCAGGCACGCAAAGGCAGCGGCCACGATGCCGCCCAGGACCATATCGGGCGGAACGGCGGCGCCGACCTGCACCAGGCCCATGGACACGAGCTCGACGGCGGCACCGACGGCAAGACCGGTGGGCACATCGCCCAGCAGCAGACCGACGAGCGTAGCGCCAACGAGGGGCTGCTCGAAGTTAAGACGACCGAGCAGGCGGGAGTCCCACATGCAGAACACGCCGACGAGGCCGACGAGCACCGCACTGATGAACGTATTCATACCCTTCTCCTTTCAGTCAGGCAAAAGCCTGGTTGATTACAGCTTGGCGTCGATGTCGACGCTCTGATACGTAGGGGTCTGCTGGACGTAGAGCTTAATGCCCATGTCGAGCAGCTGGTTGACGTCGGCCTTCTGGGTGGCGTCGAAGAAGACGGAGCTGTCCTTGCCGCCAATCTGATCGGCACCGTCGTGGTTGGCGGTGGCGCCCAGGTTGATGGCGTCGAGCTTGTAGCCCTGGCAGAACTGCAGCATCTCGGCAGTGTTGCCAAAGACAAACATGACGCGCTCGCCGAGGGTGTTGAGCTTGTCCATCTTGGCGAGGGCACGCTCGACGGTGAAGACGTTCAGGCGCACGCCCTGGGGCTTGGCCAGCTTAAGAGCGCCCTTCTTGATCTCATCGTTGGCGGCAGCGTTGTCGACGACGATGATGCGCTCGGCCTGAACCTTGGTGGTCCAGGTAAAGACGACCTGGCCGTGCAGCAGACGGTAGTCAAGACGTGCGAGGACGATCTTGGCGGGACCAGAGCTGTGACGGGACGCCTTGGCCTTCTTGGCGGGAGCCGCGACGGCCTCGACCGGTGCGTTGGGGTTGGTCAGACCGGTGCGGGCTTCGTTGATGAGGGCCGCGAGCTCGGCACCCTTGATGGGGGCGGGGCTCATAGCGAGCGTCAGCGCCAGCGGAATATTGAAACCGCTGACAACCGTGAACTTCGTGCCGTTCTTGGAAAGCTCGACCATGCTGTTGTTGACCGAGCTGCCGAGCATATCGGTCAGCACATAGACGGTGTCGTCCGCGTTGAACGTGGCGATCATGGCGTCCACCTTGTTGGTGATGGGCTCCTTGTCGTCACGAGCAAGCGACACGACGTGGACGTTCGACACGTCGCCGAGAACCATCTCGAGCGTGTCTTTGGCGCCTGCGGCCAGGCCGCCATGAGATGCGAGAATGATCTGATTCATCTTGCCTCCTCCTTTTCGTTATGGTCATTATAACGTCTTATACGTTGCTTATATTGCTAATTAGTATAAAGACCGTTCGCGGGTGAAAATCGACCGTTGACGGGCTTAACGTACTTGAAACGTTGGGGCTGGATAGGCCGGCGCTGGCTGGATAACCCCAGGCCAAACGCCGTGCACAATCCTCTATCGCACGAAGTACCAGGGGCTTTCCTGCACGGTGGGCTCCAGCGCGATGCCAGTGCGTTCCTTAAACAGATCCATGTCCTGAGATTTTTCGGTCCACCACGCGTTGGGCTTAAAGGTCATGCTCTCGACAATACGTTTGACAATGGCGCTGTTGCGCAGCCTGGAGAAGTCGGTGTTCATGATCAGGATGGACGCAAGCACCAGCACGATGCCCAGGACCTTGATCGCGCCGGCGGGCTCGGCGTAGACACCAATGCCCAGCAGTACGGTGACGACCGTCTCGAATGACATTACGACGGGAACTTTCGACGTCTCGAGCCCCATGGACAGACCCTGCATATATAAGACATAGGCCACGGCTGTGGGGATGAGTCCAAAACCAAAGAACAACAGCAGCAGCTGTGGCGACATTGCCGCGGCGACATCTGGCCACGGAGCCGCGATAGCCGCCATAACCGCACCGCCAAAAACAAGGCCCCAAAACGTGACAGCCAGCGGGTGGACCGTCTTGGTTGCTATCCGGCTAAACACCGCGAGCGACGCGCCACAAAAGCCCGCGATCACGCCCGACGTGACGCCCCAAACCGAAAAATGAAAACCGGAAAGGTCGCCATTGGTCACTGCGAGTACACAGCCACCGATATTAAAAGCGATGGCAACGAGCTTGTTGGGAGTCACATCCTCGCGATAAAGCACGCGGCCGAGCATGACGCCAAACACCGGCGAGGTGTAGAGCAGCACCGAGGCCGTGGACATGCCCACCTCGCCCATACACTCGTAATAAAGCGTGTTAGCGGTGGCGAGGCCGATAATGCCAAGAAGCGCACAGGGAACAAGCTCTTTAGGACTTGCCTTGAACAGTGCCAGGGGACCCGATGCTTTTCCCTCACGATCGCCTCCCTGGCAACCCATGAACGCCAAGACCGGAGCCATTAAGACGGCACCTGACAACAGGCGAAAGGCCGCCATGCTCTGAGACGAAACACCCAGGGCCGAGATGCCTTTTACAAAGATTCCGATGCTGCCCCACATAAGCGCGGCGATCAGCACCAGCACATAGCCCAGATTGCTTTTCTTCAACGCAGCCTCCTCGGTATTGTTTCCAATATGTTTCACACTACGTTATAGTCGTTATATACATTTTTCAAG
>DXLT01000037.1:1369-8413 GCA_019414555.1 Collinsella sp. | reverse complement strand
GGAATGATTATTCTGGGACGGGGATTAAAAAATCATTCCCGGGCGACGCAAAGTAGTCTTTTTGGGACGGGGATCATTAAATGATTTTTTAATCCCCGTCCCAGAATAATCATTTAGGTGGAAGGAAAGACGGATGTCCAAGCCGCGTCGTCGTAAGCAGAAAAAGCAGGTTAAGCCCGAGCTCAAGCTCAGGCAGTTTGCCGCCACCGAGCTTTCCGACCAGCTTGCCGCCCAACACTCCGCCGCCGACCTGCCGCGCTTTATGGTCGACACGGTCGCCGGCGCCTATGCGCCCGCCGATGCCGAGCTCATGATCGAGGGCTTTGGTGCCGCGGCCACACGCCCGGTCACACTGCGCGCCAACACGCTCAAGGCGACCGCCGAGGACATCGCTGCGGCGCTCGATGCAGCCGGCATCGCCCACAACCCCGTCGTCTGGTACCCAGACGCCTTTATCCTGCCCGAGGCCCAGCTTTCCGATCTGTGGGATCTCGACATCTACCGCGACGGCAAAATCTATCTGCAGAGCCTGTCGTCCATGATGCCGCCGTTGGCCCTGGGCGTTCAGGCCGGCGAGGACATCCTGGACATGTGCGCAGCCCCCGGCGGCAAGACAACGCAGATCGCCGCCCTCACCCAGGGCCAGGCACACCTCACGGCCTGCGAGATGAGCATTCCCCGCGCCGAAAAGCTTGAGTCCAACCTCCACCGCCAAGGTGCCAAAAACGTGCCCGTCATGCGCATCGACGCACGCGAGCTCGACGAGTTCTTCCGCTTTGACCGCATCCTGCTCGACGCTCCCTGCACCGGCACGGGCACCGTCATCAACGGCAACGAGAAAAGCCTGCGCGGCCTCACCGAGCAGTTGCTGAGCAAGTGCGCCCGCTCGCAGCGAGCACTTCTGGACCGCGCCATGGGAGCCCTCAAACCGGGCGGCACGCTCGTCTATTCGACTTGTTCGATCTTGCCGCAGGAAAACGAGGACGCCCTGCAAGAGGCCCTCGACAAGCATATGGACTGCGAGCTCATCCCCCTCGACGGCACGCCGAGCGAAAGTGAAACGCAACGTGCTCAGGAAGCTGGCGAAGAGCCACACATCGAGAGCAACGCTCTCACCGAGGCCATCGCCGCCGGCCACGTCTCGTCCGTCGCCAACGGTATGCCCGGCACGCTGACCATTCCGCCCAGCCGCGACTTTGAGGGCTTCTACATTGCCCTGATCCGAAAACGCAGCTAGCGCACGGATCCAAAACTCAACAAGCTATTTCTGTGCGCGTTTGCCCTGCTGGTCGCGATGCTGTTTAAGCATCGCACGCTCCTTGCGCTCGGCCCTTTTGCCCTTAATGGCCGTGGCCACAAAGTAGATGACCGCGGCGGCAACGATTGCGCCCACACACAGGCCAATCGAGCCAAACATTGCTGTCAATTCCATACCGCGTCACCTCTCTTTTAAACGGGACTTTCAAGATAGCACCTCGATCCCCGCCACCACAGCTCCTTCACGTTCGCCGGCCCTTCGGTCTAACGGATGGCGCGGCGGGGAAAAATCAACTCGTCAAACGATTTAGCATTCGCAATTCCGGCTGCATAGCGCCGGCCGTTATCACATAGAATCGAGCCTCCATGGATACCCTCAACGATCTAAATGAGCGCGTCGACGCCTTCGTCGGCACCAGCTCCTTCGACACGCCCGCCGCGGCAAACGACCAAGCTCCCATCGATGTGCCCGCCGAGGTTCACGAGGACATCGTCGCCTCGGTCGATTTCTCCGAGGTCGAGCTCGCAGACGAGTTCACCGAGCCCCAGGTAGCCGTGACCCCCAACGGACTGCTCCCCATGGAGCCACTGCCCATCGACGGACGTTTGCGCAAGGCGGCCCTTCGCATGCCCGACGAGATCGAGGAGGCCAGCGGCTTTACGCTCTTCGGCCGCCGCATCAAGTCGCTCATTTACACCACCGATGTCGCGGTTATCCGCAACTCCAACGCCGATGCCGTCTTTGCCGTTTACCCCTTCACGCCGCAGCCGGCCATTACGCAGGCACTGTTGACCGTCGCCGAGTGCCCGGTCTTTGTAGGCGTGGGCGGCGGAACTACGACCGGTAAGCGCTCCGTGCAGATGGCAGCCGTCTCCGAGATGCAGGGCGCGGCGGGCTGCGTGGTCAACTCCCCCGCCACCGCCGGGATGGTCGAGCACATCACCAACATCGCCGACATCCCTGTCATCGCCACGGTCGTACGTTGCGACGACGATGCGCATGCCAAGGTGCGCGCCGGAGCCAAGATTCTCAACATCGCGGCCGGCAAAAACACACCGCAGGTCCTACGCGAGCTGCGCGAGCACTATCCCAACCTGCCGCTCATCGCGCCGGGCGGCAAGACGCCCGAGAGCATCCGCGAAACCATCGCCGCCGGCGCCAACGCCATCATCTGGACGCCGCCTTCGGCCCAGCAGCTACAGGCCGACATGATGCAGCGCTATCGCAAGATGAAGGAAGACGCCACACCTGTCATCTCGCGCGACGATGTGCCCATTATCGACCAGGTCGCCGCCGCCGAAGTCAGCCAGGTCGAGAACATGAATCCCGACGTGCCGATTCCCGACGAAGTCATCGAGCGCGTCGCTTCGATCCACGAGCGCGTCGAGGAGCATCGCGCCAACCGCGGCCTCAAGCCGTCACTGCACGGCTTTTTCTTCCGCGGAAAGAAGCGCTAGCAAAACATCTTGGCCCGCCCCACAAACGTGAGGCGGGCCGTTTTCGTTTGAGCAATCATGCAGCGACGTGATGGGGCAAATTAATCCACGCGCTTGTCGCCCATAAAGAAGAGCGCCACCGTACCAGGTCCGGTATGCGAGCCAATCAGAGTACCGATGTCATTAATCTCAATCTTGCCTTTAAGCTGCGGAACCTGTTCCTCAATCAGCGCCGCAACCGCCTCGGCATCCTCGCGGCACGCCGAGTGCGACATGATGCACTTACCCGAATAATCCGCACCGTCCTGCACGTGTGCCATCATGGTCTTAGCCATCTCGGAAATCGCGCGCTTCTTAGTGCGAATCTTCTCACGTGGCGACAGCCCACCTTCGCAATCGACCGTCATAAGCGGGCAAATCTTAAGCGCCGTGCCAATGATCGCGCTCGCAGCCGAAATGCGACCGCCTCGTAGGTAGCTCGACAGATCGGTCGAGAAGAACCAGTGGTGCAGGTTGAGTTTGTGCTCCTCGATCCAGGCAGCCGTCTCGTCGAGTGAAGCCCCGCTATCGCGCACATCGGCGGCATATTCCAGCAACAGACCAAAGCCCGAAGACGCCCCCAGCGAATCGATGACGCGCACCTTGCCGCCCTCGGGATAGCGATCCGCAAGCATCTGCGCCGCGACGCAGGCCGATCCATACGTGCCCGAAATACCCGACGACAACGTCAGGTGCAGCACGTCTTTACCCTCGGCAACAAACGGCTCCCAAAACTCCTCGTACTCACCCACGCTCACCTGAGACGTCTTGGGCATGGCGCCCGCGGCAATCTGGGCAAAAAACTTGTCCGGCGTAATCGACTGATACAGATCGTCCGTATAGACAACATCATCGATCTCGTAATGAAAACACACGACAGGGATATTGCGCGACGCAAAGAACTCACGGGTTCGGTCGGCGGCGGATTCACAGGTCAGGACAAAATCACTCATATGAGGCTCCTTACTCATTGCTGCGCAAATTATCGCACAGTGAGCCTACATGCGGTACATATGTCCACTATTTACCAAATCGAACCAAAAATAGCGAACATCTTTACCACCATCGTTTCCACCGGCCCCACGTATAAATATCTGAGAAAACACCCTCTGTCGTCTCCACCCAACCAACACATCTACCTTCACTAAATCGATTTACCAAACCATTCAGCCGACAATTCAGCCGCTGGCGCAAAATCGAAACAAAAGCGGCGCATACTGATAAACGTTTGACGCTGTTTATCAGTTTTACCAGCCCCATCGGAAGGTGTTTCATGGTCGCATTCGATCGCAACCCGCAAGACTTCAAGTATCTGCGCCTGCTGTCGAGACAGTTCCCCACCGAACAATCCGCATTTACCGAAATTATCAACCTCTCGGCCATCCTCAACCTACCCAAGGGCACCGAGCATTTTATGAGCGACGTGCATGGCGAGTACGAAGCCTTTATGCACATCCTCAACAACTGCTCGGGCGTCGTGCGCGAGCATGTCGACGAAATTTTTGGCGACACGCTCTCCTTTGACGAAAAGGGCGAGCTGTGCACGCTCATCTACTACCCGCGCGAGAAGATCGACCTGGTCCGTAGCCAGCGCGAGGACTCCCCCACCTGGTACAAGACGATGCTTGACCAGCTCATCATGGTCGCTCGCTCGCTTTCAAGCCGCTACACGCGCTCCAAAGTGCGTAAGGCCATCCCGCGCGATTACGCCTACATCATCGACGAGTTGTTGCACACGCACCCGGACGAGAACAACTATCGCGTGCGCTATCACGAGCGCATCGTTGAGTCCATCCTAGAAACCGCAAGCGCCGACGACTTTATCGAGTCGCTCGCTTCGCTCATCAAGCGCCTGGCCGTCGACCACCTGCACCTAGTGGGCGACATCTTCGACCGCGGCGGCGGCGCGGCCAAGATTATGGACCGTCTGCTCACCTACCATTCACTCGACATCCAGTGGGGCAACCACGACCTGCTGTGGATGGGCGCTGCGGCCGGTGAGCCCGCCTGCATCGCCACGGTGTTGCGCAACAACCTACGCTACGACAACTACGAGATCCTGGAGAACGACTACGGCATCTCGCTGCGTGAGCTTGTCGCCTTTGCCGATGCCACCTACACCGCCGGTGAGTCCATCACCCCGCTGATCAAGGCCATCAACGTGCTGCTCTTTAAGCTCGAGGGCCAGATTATCCAGCGCCACCCCGAGTTCGATATGACCGACCGCCTGCTACTCGACAAGATCGACCACGACACCGGCACGGTCACGCTCGCCGACGGCAGCGTGTGGCCGCTCACGACCAACGACTTCCCCACCGTCGACCCGGCGGACCCCTACACGCTCACGTCTCAGGAGCAGCACATCATCGACAAGCTCGTGTCCGAGTTTGTCACCGCCGATCACCTGCATCGCCATATCGATTTCCTCTATTCCCACGGCTCGATGTACAAGGTCGCCAACGGCAACCTGCTGTTCCATGGCTGCGTGCCGCTCAACGAAGACGGCACCTTTAGCAGCATGAACTGCCTGGGCACCTGGCACGCTGGCCGCGATTATCTCGATTTTTGCGACCACATCGCCCGCCGCGCGTGGCGCGTGGGCGACCGCGATGCCCTCGACTGGATGTGGTACCTGTGGATTGGCTTTAACTCACCCGCCAGCGGACGCCTGGTGCGTACCTTTGAGCGCGCCTATATCGCCGACAAGAGCACCTGGGTCGAGCCGATGGACCCGTACTTTACGCTTACCAAGTCGCCCTCGGTCTGCGATGATATCATGCGCGAGTTTGGCGTCGCGCCCATGGCATGCTCGCCGACCGGCCACATCATCAACGGCCACACGCCCGTTAAAACCACCAAGGGCGAGCAGCCCATCCGCGCCGAGGGCAAGCTGCTGGTCATCGATGGCGGCTTCTGCCGCGCTTACCATCCCAAGACGGGCATCGCCGGCTATACGCTCATCTCGAGCTCGCGCGGCTGCCGCCTCAAGTCGCACCGGGCCTTTACGACGGTTGCCGAGGCACTCACGCGCAACGTGGACATCGAAAGCGAGACCAACCGTTTTGACCAAGCGGACCGTCGCCGCATGGTGAGCGACACCGATACTGGCGCCAAGATCCGCAGCCAAATCCAAGACCTGCGTCAGCTGCTCGATGCATATAGAAACGGTGCTATCGAGGAGCGCGCCTAGCACCACCCGCGGGGATTGGCTAAACTTGCTGAGTTTGTCATCCCCGCGGCGCTTCGGCGCCAGCTTAAGGCAGGTACCATGCAAAAGCTCCTTGCGCAGATCATGAAATTTGGCGTCGTCGGTGTCATTGCCACGGTTATCGACTTTGGCATTATGAATCTGCTCCACTACGGTCTGGGCCTCAACATCCTAATCGCCAACACCAGCGGCTTTATCATCTCACTCATCTTTAACTACCTCGCAAGCATGAAGTACGTGTTTGCGCACAAGGAAGGCATGAGCCGCCGCCGCGAGTTCATCATCTTTGTCGTGCTGTCCGTGATCGGTTTGGTGCTCAACGACGGCATCGTGCTGGCGCTCAACGCCGGCCTGGGACTCGAGGCCAATATCGCCAAGATCTGCGCCACCGCGCTTGTCATGGTCTACAACTTTGTGACTCGAAAAATCTTCCTGGAGGGCGACGAGACAAAATAGCTCGAAACCCCTGCAGCATTACGGCGCCCACGGACGACGCGCACTCAGCGCAGTATCGTCCGTGGGTGTCGCTCGTTTACGGGCAAATATTTTACGTTTGCGGATTAGCTCTTGAAAATTTGGCGAGTTCATATAGTTATTGCCAAAGACCTTACGTTTCCCTTGCAAAAGCTCTAAAGTATCCTCTGCTCGATTCGTCAATGCATTGGATGTGATTACGTGCGCAAGGCACTGGCACAACCTCATACCAAGCAGTTCCTCAAGTTCGCTGTCGTGGGTCTTATCTCCTTTGGCATCGACTGGGGCATGCTTATTGCGCTCGTCGAGCTGTTCCACCTCGACTTTTTGATGAGCACCACGATCTCGTTTACCACGTCCGTCGTAGTTAACTACTGGCTCAGCATGAAGTACGTGTTCGACCATCGCGAGGGCATGAGCCGCAAGCGCGAGTTCACGATCTTCACCATCCTGTCGGTGATTGGTTTAGGCCTCAACGACCTGTACATGTTTGTGGGCGTCACGTTTTTGAGCATCGGCTACCAGGCCATGAAGGCCATCGCCACATTCCTCGTCACCTGGTACAACTACTTCAGCCGCCGCTTCTTCCTCGAGGGCGCACGGTCGTAGTCGATTCACTATTTGCTTGA
>DXLT01000037.1:976-1359 GCA_019414555.1 Collinsella sp. | reverse complement strand
GAATGTATAACCGGTTGGAATTCCCGTTCCAACCGGTTTTTTGTTTGCCGAGAGACCCGGCGATCCAGTCCCATTCGCATGAAAAACGGGCGGCTCGGATGTTGGTCCGAACCGCCCGTCTGGCGCGCTATGTCGAGGCCTCTAGTCTGTAACGTAATACCAGACCACGTTGTCGCCGTTGGAGAGAACGTAGTTGCTGCAGGCCGTCATAGGCGTTGTGCCGTTGACGGAGTACATCCAGCCGCTCGTGCCGCCGTACTGTTTCTCGGCCAAACCACCAATCGCAGAAACATACGTGCCGTACGATGAGCCGTGTGCGTTGACAGAAAGGCCCAGCGCGCACAGGGCATCGTAGACGGTAGCACCTTCGTTAAAGGTAAAGG
>DXLT01000037.1:0-966 GCA_019414555.1 Collinsella sp. | reverse complement strand
ACACAGGATTGTCCACAGCGCTCGATGTGACCGAAACCGTCACCGTAACGTAGTTGGACTCCTGTGAGCCGCTCTGGCCGCCCGAGGAGGCGTTTCCACCATTAGAGGATGAGGCTCCATCAGACGACTGGCCACCGCCCGAAGAAGCACCGCCAGACGCATTGGAAGTATCACTGGCTCCCGTATTTTGGGCAGCGGATTTATCGCCAGACTTCTTGCCGCCCCGGTCCTCGGACTTCTTGCTATCCGAGTTTTTGTCCGATTCCTTGTTTGAAGACTCGGAATCGTCCTTGTCGTCGTTCGAACCCTTGGACTCATCTTTTGCGTCATTCGATGACTTGGAATCCTTGGAACTGGCCTCGCCCGAAGTCGTAGTCGAGCCAGACGCCTTGGTGTCCTTGGTGACGACGCTCTCCCCCGTCACGGTCTGAATGATCCAGTCGATGGACCAGGCACCGCTTGTGGAAGGATGGACGAAACCCAGCGAGACGACGATCAGAATGGTGCATGCAGCAGTCAGAACGCCGAGGAGCGCCTTGCGACGAGAGGTGGACGCCGCCGAAGCGGTGCCCTTTTGCTTTGGATCATCGAGCTGGATAAACGAGGAGTCGGGCTGTTGCCCGCTGGTCTCCTTGGGCTTATCGGGCATTACCGTCACCCTTGCCGCGCTTGGTCAGCACGAAGACGGCGATGAGCGCGAGGCCAATCACGCCGGCGGCGATGCCAACGATGGCGAGCGGATTGGTGCCAGTCTCCTGCTCGGAAGCACTAGAGGACTTCTTAGCAGTGGTCGTGGAAACAGCACCCGTATCGGACTTGGAATCGGACTTCTTGTCGGACGTGCCGTCCTTCCTGTCAGACTTCTTGTCAGACTTCTTCTCGTCCTTCTTATCGGACTTATCGGAGTCCTTCTTGTCGGACTTGTTGTCCTTGGTCTCGGTCTTGGTCGACACCGTCGTCTTGGTC
>DXLT01000036.1:8284-8555 GCA_019414555.1 Collinsella sp. | reverse complement strand
ACCGCTATGGATACCAAGCAGCAACTCGTCAATGCCCTCGCAGGCCTGGGCTCAACCATTACCGAAGCTATGGATGTCATCGAAGGCTTTGTCCCCTGCGGACATCCCGCCCTCACGGTATCGAACGCACTCGTCGCGCTGGACGCTGACGATGATGCTGCTCTCGCCCAGCAGCTTGAGACCGTCGAGGGCTTTATCGACCATGTGAGTGAGAACCGCGGCGTGTCCGCCTACCACGGCATCGAGGTCGAGCTCGCGGGTCCCGAAGCCG
>DXLT01000036.1:0-8274 GCA_019414555.1 Collinsella sp. | reverse complement strand
CGCAGAAAGTCCCGCCATCAAAGCTGCACTTGCCTAAAAAGGCCTGCATTCTGGCGGCTGCAACACCGTCCGAATGCAGGCCATTAACTCAAGCAAAAGCGCTAACGCAGGTAAGCCTTCGCGTTGCTCAGGCTGTAGGCAATCGTCGAGCCGTTGTGCAGTAACGACGACGTCTGCGGGGTAATCGCGCCGGTAATACCCAATGCCAACAGCGCCGAGTTGGTGAGCATCACCTTAGAGTAGGAGCTCGTCAGACGATCAATGAGGCCCTGACTCATGCGGCGCAGGCGCACGATTGCGGCCAGATCCGTATCGGTCAGGATGATATCGGCGACCTCCTTGGCGATGTCGCTTCCGCCACCCATCGCCAAGCCCACGTCGGCCAAACCGAGCGCCGGCGAATCGTTGACACCGTCGCCCACCATGGCAACGTGGCGCCCCTCGCCCTTAATGCGCTCCACATACGCGTACTTGTCCTCGGGCAGCAGCTCGGCCTTAAACTCGTCGACCCCCGCCTCGCGAGCAATGCGCTCGGCCGTGCGCTCCGAGTCGCCCGTGAGCATAACGACATGCTTAACGCCCAACGCGTGCAGGTCGGCGATGGCCTCACGGACCCCGGCCTTGAGCGGATCCTCGATGCCGAGCACGCCGACGACCTTTCCATCGACCGCCAGATACAGCGGCGACAGGCCCTGCATCTGGGACTCAATGCGCTCCTTAATGTCGGAATCGAGCTGCGCGCTCTCGTCCTCAAACACAAAGTGTGCCGAGCCGATAATCGCGCGACGCCCTTCGATGGACGAAGCAATACCATGCGCCACGATGTACTCGACCGCAGCATGGCGCTCGCGGTGCTCGAGCCCGCGCTCGCGGGCGGCGTTGACCACGGCACGCGCCACCGGATGCGGGAAATGCTCCTCCAGGCAGGCAGAAAGGCGCAGGACCTCGTCCTCGCTCCAGCCGTCGGTCGTCAGCACGCAAGCCAGGCGCGGCTGCGCCTCGGTGAGCGTGCCAGTCTTATCAAACACAATGGTGTCGGCCTTGGCAAACGACTCAAAGTATTTTGCGCCCTTGACCATGACGCCCATCTTGGCAGCATCGCTCATAGCGGTCATGACGGCGACGGAACCCGTGAGCTTGAGTGCGCACGAGTAGTCGACCATCAGCGCCGCCGAGGTCTTGATAAGGCTGCGCGTGGTGAGCGCAACCAGGCCCGCGAGCAGGAAGTTCCACGGGACGATCTTGTTGGCGAGGTCCTCCATATGCGACTGGCCCTCGGATTTGAGCGAGTCGGCCGTCTGCACGAGCGAGACGATCGAGCGCAGTTTGGTCTGCGCCGTGTTGGCGCGCACACGCACCAAGATGCTGCCGTCTTCCACGACGGTACCGGCGAACACGTCGTCGCCCACGCTGCGCTCGACGGCCAGCGGCTCGCCGGTCAGGGTCGCCTGGTTGACCATAGCGCTCCCCTGCTCGACAACACCGTCGATGCAGATGGACATGCCGGTGCGCACGGCGACCAAGTCGCCGGGCTCGAGCTCGGTGGCGGCAACGCTTACCTCGGTGTCGCCGACGACCTTTTGCGCCTTGTCGGGCACATCGAGCAGCGAGTTGATGAGCTCGTTTTCGCTCATGGCGCGTGTGTAGTCCTCGAGCAATTCGCCCACATTGAGCAGAAACATCGTCTGGCCCGCGGTATCGACATCACGTTTGACAAACGAGATACCGATGGCCGAAGCGTCGAGCACGGGAACGGTCAGGCGCGGCTGCGCCAGCTCATGAAGGGCAGCGCGCAAAAATGCCATGTAACCGGCCACGACAAACACCGCACGCAGAGGCGTCGGCAAGAACCAGCGGCGCGCGTAGTGGGCGCCGACGAGTGTCGCCAGGTCCATAACGAGTTTGTGCTTGCGCGGCTCAAGCTGCATCACATAGCCCGACTTGGCATCAGCGATAGCTTGAGCATCGAGTGCGCCCAAGGCGTCGAGCACGCTCGCGCGACGTGGCTCGTCGTATTCGAGCGCCATCTGGCCAATACGGCCATAGACGCGCACCTTGTGCACGCCGTCGATATCGCCGCTGAGCTTAAGAAGTGCATCGAGATCGCTCTCTGGCACAGGACCCGCCAATTGAAGACGGGTCCTGCCGGGGATCTCGCTGATAATCGAGAATCTCATAGTTTGTGCCTGGAAGCGTTACTCGGCTGCCTCGTCAGCAGCGGCCTCGCTCTGGGTGATGTAAGCCGCCTCGGCAACCATGTCGTCGACATTAGCCTTGGCCTGCTCGACCATGTCCTGGTAGCCGTTCTTGATGCGCATGCCGCACGCGATACCCTGCACGCAGGCGTTCTTTACCGGAGCGCTGGTGAGCAGCTTGATGCCAGCCGTACCAAGCAGAAAACCGCCACCGACAAGCAGAGTGTTGAACGTGGACTTCTTCATGATGTCTCTCCCTTTTGCCGCATTGGACGCGGCATGGTGCCTCAGCACCCGAGTAAACAAGTTTGCTCGAGCACGCTTTTGAAATATCTCAATTTTATCTAACTATCTAGGTCAGCCATGGCTAACCTTTTGAAAATTAACGATGCGGAGTAACCGATTGTCAATGTGACAAAGGGACTGTCCCTTTGCCCCTTCTTACAACTGCCAGGTAGCTGCTTCCTTTTGCAGCGCCACCATGCGGGCGAATTCTCCACCTGCCGCCTTGAGCTGCGCCGGAGTGCCCTGCTCGGCAACCACACCATCCTTGAGTACAACGATTTTGTCGGCATTTTCCACCGTACGCATACGGTGGGCAATAACGATAACTGTCTTACCTGCAAGCAGACGGGAGAGCGCCTGCTGAACCACGGTCTCGTTCTCCACATCCAAGCTCGCCGTCGCCTCGTCCAACAGCACGATAGGCGCGTCTTTGAGCAGCGCACGGGCGATAGAGATGCGCTGGCGCTCACCGCCGGACAGCTTGGAGCCGTTCTCGCCGATCATGGTGTCATAGCCCTGCGGCATGCGGCTCACAAACTCGTCGCAGTTGGCGGCACGCGCGGCAGCAAGCACTTCCTCATCGGTGGCATCGCGACGACCAAGACGGATGTTTCCCATCACCGTGTCGTCAAAGAGCAGCACGTCTTGGAACACAATGGCGTAGTCGCGCAGCAGCACCTCGGGATCCACGCTCGCAACATCCACGCCGCCCACGGTGACCGAGCCTTCGGTGGCGTCCCAAAAGCGCGCGGCCAGGCGGCTCACCGTGGACTTACCGGAGCCCGAAGGACCGACCAGTGCCGTGACCTCGCCTTCCTTGGCGGTAAAGCTCACATCGGTAAGAACTTTCTCGCCGGCGCGGCCGTCCTCGCCCGCACCATAGCCAAATGCCACGTGATCGAACACCACATCGTGGCCTACGGGCTCAAACTGCTCGCTGCCCCGCGCCACGGGCTCTTCCATGATGGAACGCATGCGCTTGGCCGACGACTCGGCGGCAAACAGCTCGGACATCAGCATCAGCGCCTGATCAAAGGGCGCATAGATGCGGCTCACCATAAGCAGGAAGGCAAACATCATCAAAAAGTCGACCTGGCCGGAGGCGACCATCGCGGCGCCCGTGACCAACGTGGTGGCAATCCCCAGGCGCAGGATGGCAAAGGCGGAGTTGACCAAAAGCCCATTGGCGAGCTCGCCTTTGGTGGTCTCGCGCTCCTCGGCATCGATCACGGCGTTGAGCCCCTCAAGATAATGAGCCTCCTGGTTGGTGGCGCGGATCTCGCGCACGCAGTCGAGCGTCTCCTGGATCGCCTCGGTGACCTTGACCTTCTCGGCGCGCACGCGGTCGAACACCGGGGTCATGGGGCCGCGTGTCAGATACAGCACGGCAAAGGCCACGGGCACGCTCCAAAACGCCGCGATCGCCAGCTGCCAGCAAAAGAACAGCGACGCCACGAACACAATGGCGCTTGCGATGATGGCACCCCAAAGCTCTCCCAGCACGTGGCTGTAGGCGTGCTCCATGGCCTGGACGTCGCCCATGATGGTTTCGGTTAGATCGGCCAGATCACGACGGCCAAAAAACGACAGCGGCAGTTTGCGCAAGCGCTCGGCAATCCCCATGCGCTGCTTGCCGCACTCCTCGTAAAAGATGCAGTAGGTGTAGTAATACTGCTGCCAGTTAGAGGCAAAGAGCAACACGAAAAAGACCAGGAGGCCGCCCACAATCGGCAGGGCATCCGGCAGGTCGGCGCCGGTGGCGAGATGTTCGACAAAGCCGGCCATGACCAGGAACAAAAAGCCCATGCCGGCCATGGTCACAAGATTGGTGAGCGTGGTCCAGAAAATGCCGCGTTTTACGCCGGCGATGCCTTTATCGGATAGGAAATACTTCTTTTGGAATGAGGCGAACATTTAGGCCTCGCCTCCCTTCGCGACGGCGGCATCCGCGGCCGCAGCAGTGATTTTCCAGCTCGCGGCCTGTTCGTATTCAGCCCACATCTTGGCGTATAGACCCTTTTGGGACAGCAGCTCGGCATGGGTGCCGGCCTCCTGCACGCTACCTTGGTTGAGCACCACGATCTTGTCGGCCCCCACCACGGTCGAAAGCCGGTGCGCAATCATAATGACCGTGCGACCCGCCGCCAGCTTGCTAAAGGCGCGCTGGATGAGTGCCTCGTTCTCGGGGTCGGCAAACGCCGTGGCCTCATCGAGCACCACGATAGGCGCGTCCTTAAGGATTGCGCGGGCGAGTGCCACGCGCTGGACCTCGCCACCCGAAAGGTACGCCCCGCCGGCGCCGAGCATGGTGTCGATGCCCTGCGGGAGCTTGGCCACGATATCGTCGCACTGGGCCGCGGAGAGGGCCGCGCGCACTTCGTCGTCAGTGGCTCCAGGCTTGGAGGCGCGCACGTTGTCGGCAAGTGTTTGTCGGAACAGCTGGTTGGTCTGGAACACGAAGGCAACCTGGTCCATAAGCTCGTGGGGATCCATGTCGCGAACGTCCACACCGCCTACGAGCACTCGACCCGAGGAAACATCCCAAAAACGAGGAATCAGGCTTGCGCAGGTTGACTTACCGCCGCCCGAGGGACCCACCAGGGCGAGGGTGCTGCCAGCGGGAACGCTGAAACTCACATGGCTAACGGCAGGTGCTTCGGCACCTTCGTACGTAAAGCTCACGTCCTCAAAGCGCACATCGCTACCGGCGGAGTGCTTGGGCTGGGCAGGCACGGAGAGCTGTTTGGAACCCATGACGCTTCGAATGCGAGCCAGCGAATCGGCACTCATCTGAGAGGCCTCGCCCACAAACATGAGCTTGGTCATGGCCGTCGGTACCACGGCCGAAAATATCGCGTAAAACGTGAAGTTGGCCATAAAATGCGCGAAGTCCGTCTCGCCCGGCGCCAACAGCAACGCCACGGGCAACAGGAATGTCACAAGACCATTGAGCGCGGTAAGGTTGAGTACCTGCGGACCTCGGCAAAACGTGCCCGCATAGCTTTGTGCCATGTCGGCGTATTCGGCTATCGCGTCGTGGAACGCCTTAAAGGAATAGACCGTCTGCTGAAACACCTTGACCACGGGAATGCCGCGTACGTATTCGGTACCGGTCTTGTTCATCTTGACCAGCGCGCCCATGTAGGCCTTCATAAACTCGCCGCCCTTGCCGCCCATCATGGCGGCCATGGCGCCAAGCGAAACGACGACCGAGATAAGGCATGCCGCGCCCAAGCGCCAATCGAGGGCGAAAAGCAGCACGAGCAGACCTGCGACCATGGCGGTGGCGCCGGCGATATCGGGCAGCATGTGCGCGAGCAGTGTCTCGGTTGAGGCGGCGCATCCGTCTACGATACGGCGCAGCTCACCGGTGGCGTGCGTGTCAAAGTAGCCGAGCGGCAGCTTAAGCAGATGCTCGCTCGTAGCCTTGCGGATATTGGACGCGCAACGAAACGCGGATAGGTGTGTGCACATGAGCCCCACGAAATAAATCACGATGCTTGCCAGCGCAAACCCCACGGCCCACCAGCCATACGTCGCGATGCCGCAGGCTTCGCTCCAGTTAGGTGCCACGGCGATCAGATCGCGCGCGACAAGCCAAATGCACACGTACGGGCCAAAGCTCAGCAGCTGCGAGAGCGCCGAGAGAGCCATGCCCAAATACGTTAGGAATTTGCGGTCGCCGGCATATGCAAGCAGCTCGCCGATACCGCCGCCTTCCCTTTTTGACCCCTTTGCCATGAGATTCCTTTCTAACGGCTTGAGAGTTAACCGTAATGAACTTATCATTGATGTGTTAGCCATGGCTCACAATTAAGCCAGGCGTGGACGTTTCTGCAAAGGAAAGGGACGCTCTTGCAAATACGGCGGGCAGCGACCGACATAACCGAGCTCTACGCACCGCAGTTTGAGCAGTTTGGCCTGGAGCTTACCGGCAAGGGCGCCGTCTTTACCGGCGAGGTGGCAAACGACCGGGCGCACGGCCGCGCATGGATCATGCCCCTCTCCCCCACCTGCATCGTCATGGAGCATTTCATTACCCCGACGCACGATATGTACCTAGCCGAATACACACCCGAACCGTACGCATGCGTGAGCGAAGTCAGCGCGCCCACGCTCATGTGCATGCCCGAGGCTGGCATAACGCCTGCGAACCTTAAACCCTTGCATGGACCGTGGCCAAACAATGCCGTGTGCAGCTTTATCCAAGATAACTGTGGCGAGGAGTTAAGCCCACTGTTTGCAGGGCGGCTCTATCACTCGCGCTCGGTGCTCTTTTTGCCTGGATATTTTGACGAACTGGAGCACCGCTATCCCACCGAGTTCGCAGGGGTCTTTGAGGCGTTTGCCGAGCCATGGCACGAGGAAGCGACGTCTGCCATCTGCCACACGTTGCGCAGGATTAACGAGGACCGCGCCCGCACCGCAGGCGGACACGTCTATATGCAGGGCATCGTGGAGACCATGGTCGCGGAGCTCGCCTGTTCGCGCGCGGCCCACAAGCAGGCGCGGCAGGCGGCAGACACACGCGTCAGCATAACCATTGCCGAAGAAGCAACGGCAATGATTGAGCGCGCGCTCGACAAAGGCAGGCGTGTGGGTATCAACGAGGTGGCCGAGAGGCTCTACACAAGCCGCTCCAAGCTATGCGCCACCTTTAAGGCCCAAACTGACGAGTCCCTGGGCGCCTACATTCGCAGACGCCGTATGGAGCGAGCACAGGACCTTTTGGCTGATAGCTCGCTCACGATAGCGCAGGTGGCAGAGCGTCTAGGCTACCCTCAGCAGGCTGCCTTCGCCCAAGCCTTCAAGCAACACACCGGCACCACCCCCACCACCTGGCGCTCCCAACATATATAAAGAATGAGGACGCCATCAGCGCCCTCATTCACCAAATTTCATTCAGCCCCGCCTGACCCGAACGGCCGAGTCGTCACGGAACCGAGGGGCCGGGCGCAGGGCCTTGCCTCTCAATGAGTTCCCTTCAAAACAATGGGCGTGCCGACGGCACGCCCATTCACTCTATTCCATCCAGCCCGCCTGACCCGAACGGCCGAGTCGTCTGGCCGGGGAAGCCCCGAGTCGCCGGGGTGTTTGCTCCAAATGAGTTCCGCATGCAAAGAAGGCCACTAAATGTGGCCTTCGTCTTGCATAGGACTGTTTGAAATTTGGAGCAAACACCCCGGCTGCGCCCGGCCCCTCGGTTCCCGTTTACGAGAGCGACATTCTCAGCAACTCGTTGAAGAGCTTCGGGTTGCCCTTGCCGCGGCTTGCCTTCATGCACTGGCCCACCAAAAAGCCGATGACCTTCTGGTTGCCGTCACGATACTGCTGCGCCTGATCGGCACAGTTTGCCAGCACTTCGTCCACGATCGGCTGCAGCGCACCGGCATCGCTCACCTGACGCATACCGCGCTCGTCGACGATCTTGTTGGGATCGTCACCGGTCTGGGCCATGGCCTCAAAGACCTCGTGCGCCTGGTTGGAGCTGATGGCATCGGTCGCCAGCAGCTTGGCAAGCGCCGCCACCTGAGCCGGCGCGATGCCGGACTCGGCGAGCGACACGCCCGCGCCCTTAAGGTAGGCGATCATCTCGTTGACCAGCAAGTTTGCGACCGTCTGAGCCTCCTTGCCAGCCATTCCGGCAGCGGCGGCCTCAAAGAACTCGGCAAACTCGGGATCGCCGGCAATCTGCTCGGCATCGGCCGCCTTAATGCCAAAGTCGGCCTCAAAACGGGCGCGCTTGGCATCGGGCAGCTCGGGAATCTCGCCACGGCAGCGGTCGATGAACTCG
>DXLT01000035.1:0-8597 GCA_019414555.1 Collinsella sp. | reverse complement strand
GCAACACGCTGGGCGATCTCGCCATACGTAGCGACCTCGCCACGCGGAATAGAAAGCAGCTCGTACCAAACTTCACGCTGAAACGCCGTACCAATCAAATGCAACGGCGGCGTAAACCGAGGTTCCTGCCCTGCAAAATAAGCATTCAGCCAAGCCCAGGAACGCTCAAGCACCGAAGAGGCCGCACCATTTACCGGACTCACCGGCGACATGCCGCCAGCACCAGAAACTGCATCGGCGCCTTCAACATGTTCGGGATTTTCTTTGAGAAGCGTGGAGCCAAAATGCTCCTGCCCCTCAAACCAAAGCCCCGTCAGACCGCGGCCATCAGCGGCAAGCAAGATTTCGCCCAAAGGCGAAGCAAACGTCGTCGTGACCACCAGCGGCTCCTTTCAAAACTCCGCGCCATAATACCGCGAATTGTGCAGACAACCCCAATCGACCCCAAAGTCACCCAAGGCAGCAGGCGCGAAGCGCCGCAGCTGCCGGCCGCGCTCCACAGTCCCCCAAGGCGGCAGGCGCAAGGCGCCGAGGCCGCCGCCGGGACCAGGGCCCGCAACAGCCACGCGCCCCCCACATCAGCCCAGCGGCCCCAACCAATAACGGCCCCATCGCAGACCGCTCGCAGCAGCGTCACCGCAGGCGGGGGCCGGGCTTGGTTTTCAGAACACTCCGCAGACCAGTGTGGCGCCTTGTCCGCGGCTCCGAAGGAGCAGGACAAGGCGCCACACATGGTCGAGGACGTTCTGAAAACCAAGCCCGGCCCCCGCCGGACAGGTCACACTACTCGCAGAGCAGCTTAGCGATCTGGACGGCGTTGGTTGCCGCGCCCTTACGGATTTGGTCGCCGCAGCACCAGAAGGTGATACCGCGCGCGGCCTCGGGGTTCGAGATGTCGCGACGCACGCGGCCGACCCAGATCAGGTCCTGGTCGGACGTGTCCATCGGCATGGGGAAGCGGTCGTGTGCATCCTCGGCAGCCATATCGTCAACCAGCTTGACGCCGGGAGCGGCAGCCAGCGCAGCACGGGCCTCGTCAACCGTAATGTCACGCTCGAACTCGAGCGTGATGCTCTCGGAGTGCGAACGCAGCACGGGCACGCGCACGCAGGTGCAGTTCACGCGCAGCTCGGGCAGGTGCATGATCTTGCGGCCCTCGTTTTGCAGCTTCATCTCCTCGGAGGTAAAACCCTCCTCCTTGATGCCGCCAATCTGCGGAATCAGGTTGCTCGCCAGCTGGGCGGCAAACGCGCGCGGCTCGGGAATCTCCTCGCCGCGGCCCAGGGCGGCCAGCTGAGCCTCGAGCTCGACCATACCGGGAGCGCCAGCGCCCGAAGCCGCCTGGTACGTCGAGACGATCATGCGCTTTACGCCGGCAAGCTGGTGCAGCGGCCAGGTGGGAACCAGGCCGATAATGGTCGCACAGTTGGGGTTGGCGATAAGGCCGTGATGCCACTTGATATCGTCGGCATTGATCTCGGGCACGACCAGCGGCACCTCGGGATCCATGCGGAAGGCGTGGCTGTTGTCGACCACGACGGCGCCGCGCTTGACGGCCTCGGGCAGCAGCTCCTTGGCGATATCGTCGCCGGCAGCGCCGAGCACGATATCGCAGCCCTCAAAGGCCTCGGGGCAAGCCTCTTCAATCACGATCTGCTCGCCGCGGAACTCGACGGTCTTGCCCGCGGAGCGTGCGCTTGCCAACAGCTTGAGCTTGCCGACCGGGAACTCCTGCTCGTTGAGGCACTCGAGCATCTGGGTGCCCACGGCTCCCGTCGCGCCCAAAATAGCAACCGTGTACTGTTTCATGCTTCCCCCTTTAAAGGTTGTGGCTTTTGCCCGCACGCCGAGCAGGCCGATTATTGTTGCCAGTTTATACAAGAACAGGGCGGGCATGAAACCCGCCCCGTCGAAACGAAACCGAAACGAAACGCCCCGCCGTAGATTTTTGAGACATGACCCAAAAATCTACCGAGCAGTCGCTACTTTTTGAGCGCGGCCAGAGCGGGATCGGCCGGCGCGGGAGCCTCCAGATCGGAGACCTTCACAATGCCGTTCTCGTCGGAGAAGGCACGGTAAATGGTCCGAATCGCAAGGTCGAAGTCCTTCTCCTCGACACCGATAATGATGTTGATCTCGTCGCAGCTCTGCGAAATCATACGCACACTCACGCCGGCCTGGCCAAGCATGCCAAACAGATGTCCCGAGATACCCGCACGGCCGCGCAGGTTACGGCCGACGGTCGCGATGAGCGCCAAGCCCTCGACAACCTCGATCTCGAGCGGCTCGACCTCCTGCTGAGTGTCGCCCACAAGCGAGTACAGCGAGTCGTGCACATCCTGCTCCTGCACCACAGCGCCAAAGCGGTCGACACCGGTGGGCATGTGCTCGACGGAAACGTCATAGCGTTCGAACACCGAAAGTGCACGGCGCATAAAGCCAACGCGGGGCTTGGTGCGGTCGCGGGCAACGTTGATGGCAACAAAGCCGCGCTTGCCGGTCACGCCGGTAATGATGGGCTCTGCCTCGCCCTCGTCGGCCGTCTCGCTAATGATGGTGCCGGGATCCTGCGGCGCATTGGTGTTCTTGATGACCAGCGGAATGCCTGCCTCGCGCACGGGGAACACAGCCTCCTCATGCAAGACGCTTGCGCCCATGTACGAAAGCTCGCGCAGCTCCTCGTAGGTAACGCGCGCAATGGGCTGAGCCTCGGGAACAATACGCGGATCGGCAGAATAGAAACCCGAGACGTCGGTCCAGTTCTCGTACAGGTCGGCACCCAGGCACTTGGCCAGGATCGAGCCCGAGATATCGCCGCCGCCACGATCGAGCAGCTTGATCTGACCCTCACGCGTCGCGCCGTAGAAACCGGGCATAACAAAGCCGCCCTGCTGACCGTACTCCTGCACCAGCTCGGAGGTGCGATTCATGCTGAGCGTACCGTCGTGATGGAACGCCACAACCGTCGCGGCGTCCAGGAACGGTAAGCCCAGGTACTCGGCCATCAGGCGGGCGGTAAAGTACTCGCCACGGCTTACGAGCTCCTCGGTGGAGTAGCCGCCCGAGCGGGCGCGCTCGGCAAAGGCCGCGAACTCCTCGCGGATGGGATAGGTGAGCTCCAGCTCGTCAGCAATATCAAAGTAGCGCTGGCCAATGTCCTCGAGCAGTTCCTCGCACGACACGTGATACTTAACGTGCGCGTTAACCAGGTAGAGCAGGTCGGTCACCTTGGTGTCGCCCTTAAAGCGGCGACCGCAGGCAGAAACCACCACAAAACGGCGGGCAGGGTCGGCATCGACGATGGCCTTGATCTTCTTGAAGTGTTCGGCGTCGGCGACCGACGAGCCGCCAAACTTGGCAATCTTAATCATGGGCTGGAGGTTACCTTTCTAAAAAGCCTCTGCGAACCTATTTTGCGCGCTCTGATACCATGGTTTCACCGATTGGGACCAAGGCATCCGAGGAGCAGTGTTATATGGGAACTTATCATAGTACACGAGGACGCACTTTATCGTGCTCAAGTAAGGTGGCAATCCGCACCGGCATCGCTCCCGACGGGGGTTTGTTTGTCTCGGACGAGCTCGGCACCCAGCAGGTCGATATCAGCTCGCTTGCAGATAAATCGTACTTTGAAATCGCTCAAGATGTGTTGGGAATGTTACTGAATGATTACACGGCCGAAGAAATTTCGGCGTGTGTCGACGAGGCATACCGCGGCACGTTCGCGAGTGGAGAGGTTACGCCGCTCGTCAAACTCGACGCCGCACCGGGCGCCGACGCCCCTCAGACCTATGTGATGGAGCTCTTTGGCGGCCCCACGAGCGCCTTCAAGGACGTCGCCCTGCAGATGCTCCCCCGTCTGATGGCCCGCACCTCTGCCAAGGACGGCGGCGCCGAGCGCATCATGATCGTCACCGCCACGTCTGGCGACACGGGCAAGGCCGCACTCGCTGGTTTTGCCGATGCTCTGGGCACGGGCATTACCGTCTTTTATCCCGAGGGCAAGGTCAGCCGCGTGCAGAACCTGCAGATGTCCACGCAGGAGGGCGACAACGTCGCCGTCTGCGGCATCCGCGGCAACTTCGACGACGCCCAGAGTGCCGTCAAGCGCATCTTTGCCGATAAGGAGCTTGCCGAGCGCCTGGAGGCCGCTGGCACGGTGCTTTCGAGCGCTAACTCCATCAATGTCGGCCGTCTGGTACCGCAGGTTGTCTACTACTTTGCCGCCTATGCGCAGCTGCTGCGCGCCGGCGCCATCGAGGCCGGCGACGCCGTGGAGTTCTGCGTACCGACCGGCAACTTTGGCGATATCCTGGCCGGCTACTATGCCAAGCGTATGGGTCTGCCCGTCGCCAAGCTCATCGTCGCGAGCGACAAGAACAACGTGCTCGCCGACTTCTTGACCACCGGCGTCTACGACCGCAACCGTCCGTTCTTCACGACCATCTCGCCGTCGATGGACATCCTCATCAGCTCCAACCTGGAACGCATGCTGTACTTCCTGTCCGATGGCGACTGCGAGCTCGTTGCCGGCCTTATGGAGCAGTTGGCACAGACTGGTCGCTACGAGGTTCCCGCCGACCTGCTGGCAAAAATTCAGAGCGTCTTTGGCTGCGGTTGGGCCAGCGAAGACGAGGTTCGCGCTGCCATCAAGAGCTGCTGGGACGCGAACGGCTACGTGATCGACCCGCACACCGCCTGCGGCTATCACGTCTTTGAGCAGGTCGCCCCCGCCGAGGACGCCAAGGCCCGCGTGCTGCTTTCGACCGCCAGCCCTTACAAGTTCCCGCGCGCCTGCTGCGACGCCCTGGGCCTCGACGTTCCCGAGGATGATTTTGAAGCCATGCGCGTGCTCGAGCAGGCCACCAATACGATCGCACCGGCACAGCTCGCCGAACTCGAGTCCAAGCCCGTCCGCTTCGAAGACGTCTGCGACGTCGACGAGATGGCCAGCTACGTAGAGCAGGCTGCAAAAAAGATGGCAACCAACTAAACCCCTTATTAAGCGCCGGCGCAAGCCGGCGCACCTTCTTTTTATTTAGCTTTCGGGATGATGACGAGCACGCGAGCGGGTCTGGCCGTTTAGTTCGTCGCGAGTTCCGCACGAGCCGGAAAGCACTTAATGTGCTTTCCGAGCGAGCCAGGACTGCCCGAGCAGCGAACTAAACGGCCAGACCCGCCCAGGAGGACCCACATGATCAAGATCACCGTCCCAGCAACCAGCGCCAACCTAGGCATTGGCTACGACACCCTCGGCATGGCCGTCAGCCTCTACTCGCACTTCACCTTCGAGCGCGCCAACAAGCTCACCATCACGGGCTGCCCCGAGGAGTTCCAAAACGAGAATAACCTGGTCTATGTGAGCTTTGTCGATGCTCTGGCCGCCTGGGGCGAGCCGGCTTTTCCCGTTGCCATCGACATTCAGACCGACGTGCCCGTCGCCCGCGGCCTGGGTTCCAGCTCCACCTGCGTCGTCGCCGGCATTATGGCCGCCGCCGCACTGACAGGCCACACCGTCGACCGTGCCGAGCTCGTCCGCATCGCCACCGAGGTCGAGGGGCATCCCGATAACGTCGCTCCCGCCATCCTTGGCGGCGCCGTCTGCTCCTTTACGCCGACCGATTCGCTCCCCCAATGCCTGCGCTACGAGGTGAGCGATCGCCTGCGTTTTATTACCGTGATTCCGCCCTACGAGGTACATACGAGCGAGGCGCGCAAGGTCGTGCCGCAGGAGATTCCGCTCTCCACCGCCGTGTGGCAGATGGGCCGCATCGCCGGTATGACGCGCGGCTTGGAGACTGGTGACCTCGACCTGATTGCCGCCGCCAATGACGACCGCATCCAGGAACCCTATCGTCGCCGTCTGATTCCCGACTACAACGCCGTGCGCGACACCTGCCTTAACGGCGGTGCCAAGACCATCTGGATCAGCGGTTCGGGCTCGACCCTTATGGCTGTGACCGACGATACCATCGTGGCAAAGTTCTTGCAGGTCAAGCTGCGCGAGCAGTTCCCCAAGTGCGACACGCACATTCTGACGTGCGACACGGAAGGCGCCCAGATCGAATACCTGTAGTCGCCGTCCCGTATACTCGCCGGGGAGGCCAGGGGGCTTTGCCCCCAAATCGTCCTCGGACATGGCAGGACCCCCGCTGCGCACTTCGTGCGGCGGGGGTCCTGCCATCCTGCGGAAAGATTTGGGGGCAAAGCCCCCCTGGCCTCCCCTATGTTAACTTCGCCGGCGGCGGCTACAGGGACCTACGCTCTGGAAAGTCGCCGGGCTGATAGTTTGGCTTTTTATTGGTAGGGGCTCTTGCTAGGCTGGAGCACTTCCTAGAGGCGGGCATCGGCTGCGTGCTTGGTTTAGGCGGCGCTGGTTTCTTTGTATTCGAAGACTGGTTCTAGGAGGTCTTCGATGTTACAGTGGAGGGCTTTTGCAATAGCTCTTACGGTTGTTACCGAGGCTTCGTTGATGTTTCGTTGGCGCTGTTCGTACATTTGGATTGAGCGGAGCGATACGCCTGATTCGTATGCTAGGTCTTGTTGGGTTTTCTTAAGCTTCTTTCTTGCTAACGCAAGTTTTGTTTGCCTGGACGCTTTCTTCGCCATATCGCAGACGAGGCGAGCCACGCGTTCCTCCGAGGCTTCGTGCCAGGGGTAGTACAGACTGCGCAGCGCATCAAATGGAACGACATGCAGCAAATCTTCGAAAGACTCTCCTAGGCGCCACTGAAGGTATGCCAATATCCAGCCTGTCCAATATTCCGGCGTCTTCTCAAATCGATAGGTGCAGTCCGGTATAGGCCTGTTTTGATAGCCCGACCTTTCGGCGATAAGCGCGAACAGCTCAACGCCCGATTTTCCCGACACTACCCATGCGTTGCCGCGTTCGAACTCGCGAGCTACGCCGCTCAGGCAAAAGAGTTCAGCAACTTCCGATCCTTCTGCTCCATAATCGTTAACGGCATAGTCAAAGCAGTCGCCGAGATTGTTCATTGCATCCTCGAGATAGTAGACGGGGTATGTTCTACTCGGCCCACAATCCGTTAACTCTTGGATCATTTAAATCAACCCTCCCTGCCATTAAATCCCTAATGTAGACACCCTCAGAGTCGAATCCATTCACAGTTTCCAAGTACTTGCGCCGCGCGTTCTGCTCTCGCTTAAAGCGCTTGGGATAATACTCAGATCCCAACGCCTGCTTCCATTCGCAGAATCTGATTGCTGAGAACGCACGCTCACTCATAAGCGCATATTGAATGCCCAAATCCCCCAAAAACATAATGCGCTGCAATTGCCTGAGCGAAATCATGCCGTTGACAAACTGTCTTGCAAACGAGAAATAGGAATCGTCGGCGCGATAGCCTCGAATAACGTCATAGGGAGAAATATCAATCAGGCAGTTATCCAGCAGATAACGAAGTCCTTCGCGCGCTAGCGGTGTCGAAACATTGAACTCCCTATTGTTAGCCAAAATCGCAAGCCAATTGAGGATTGAAAACTCCCCGGACTCCAAATCCAAGACCGCGAGACCATCAATATCGAGCTCATATCGATTCGCGATACCATCGGACTCGGTCCGACATGCCCACTCCATTGCCATTTCCTCATGTGGCGTGCAATAAAACCCACACCCATAGTCATTGAATTGTCTGCATTTATCCAACGACGGATGCTCGACAACAACCTCCGACCCGTGCCAAAGCTCCATATCGACCTCCAAACAAAAATATCACCCCAGTGATAGTGTAGCAATAACTATCACTGGGGTGATATAGATAGATGCAAACTATTGCCTGCCACGAGCCCTTATTAGAGGCAAGCCTCGGCGATGCGCTTTTTGAGTTCGTCGATGCCGGTACCGGTTTGGGAGCTTGTGATGATTACGTTTTCGGCCGGGACGTTGAGCTGCTTTTTGATGGCTGCTGCCTGGCGGGCCTGCTGGGTGCGGCTGAGCTTGTCGGCCTTGGTGAGGCAGACGATAAAGTTGAACTCGTTGCCCTGCAGGTAGTCGATCATGTCATGGTCGAGCTTACTGGGGTCGTGACGAATATCCACCAGCGACACGACCAGGTTAAAGCTGCGCTCCGAGTCAAAGAAGTCGCCGATAAGTTCTGCCCAGCGGTCACGCTCGGCCTTGGAACGGCGAGCGAAACCGTAGCCCGGCAGGTCCACAAAGTGCACGTCGTCGGCCTCGAAGAAATTGATATTGCTCGTTTTGCCCGGCGTGCTCGAAACCTTGACGAGGTTCTTGCGTCCGAAGAGCTTGTTCATGATGGAGGACTTGCCCACGTTGGAGCGGCCCACAAAGCTCACCTCGGGACAGGTGGACTCGGGGATCTGCGGAACCTTGCCATAGCTGGCGACGAACTTGGCAAGCTGGTAGTTAATGGAATCGGCCATGGACACTCCTTGGTCGTAGGATCTTGCAAAAAACGCGCTATTGCGCAGCGGCAATGCGTCGAACGATATCGAGCGTGATATCGCTTGCGGCACGCGCATACTCGAACAAATCGAACTCGCGGTCGCAAATCGCATCATACGCCTCGTCACAATTATCGCTGATAGCGCGCAGCACCAGGCAATCGACACCATTC
>DXLT01000034.1:0-8712 GCA_019414555.1 Collinsella sp. | reverse complement strand
CGTAGACCTTTACGTGCTTGTTGGGCTTGCCGCTCCAGTACTCCTCGTCCATAAAGGGCAGATATGCCTGAACGCCGGGGCAGATAAAGGGAATCCGCTGCTGTTGCAGTCGCTCGCGCTGGCGCTGCTCCAGGTGCGCCTCGGATATGACAGTCGGCATACCGGACAGCTCGACGAGGCTTGCCTGGATTCGCTTAAGGTCGGGGAGTCCCGCGTGCCATGACATCCGCATGATCAAAAAGGATGCACGGCGGTATTTTGCCTGCATCACCGTGATGGCGGGGCGCAGAGTGGGATGGATTTTGTCCCGTTCGGGCCAAAGGTCAGCAGTGATCTCGAGGCCCAGGGTCTCCCATAGGTAATCAAGCTCTTCGTCCATGGCGCCTCGATATCCGTGCAATGATGACGGTTCGATTGTGCCATCAGCCGTGAGTGCTGCATTGTTGTAATCTACCAGCGGTAGATGCGGGATGTTTTACGGGCTTTGGCGCCGTACGTGTCGCTGGCGCTTCACAGGTCCTTCACGTGTCGGCCGTATTTGACTGAATTTCAAAAAAGTCAAAATTGGGGCTTGCGTCACGGCCGGACTTCCCGTATATTTCTTTCTTGCGCAAAGGCACAGCCGAGCGCAGCGATGCAGTCATTGGGATGTCGTCTAATGGCAGGACAGCGGATTCTGGTTCCGTCAATGGGGGTTC
The DNA here is from genome assembly GCA_019414555.1 of Collinsella sp. Taxonomy (GTDB): domain Bacteria; phylum Actinomycetota; class Coriobacteriia; order Coriobacteriales; family Coriobacteriaceae; genus Collinsella. The sequence continues at coordinate 8,014 of DXLT01000034.1, read as the reverse complement.
GACTCCCTCCATCCCAGCCATTGCATTTGCTACATATGGCCCGTTCGTCTAGCGGTTTAGGACGCCGCCCTCTCAAGGCGGAGATCACCAGTTCGAATCTGGTACGGGCTACCAAAATTGAACGCCCGGGCCTCGTAAGAGACCCGGGTTTTGTGTATTGACCGATATTTAAGGCGCGCGTTGAGTCTGCCGCCCGGACCGAGGAGTTGTCATGGACCTGCCTATCAGCTTGGAAGACATCACGTATGCCGAGAACTATCTGGCGCAGGGCGACCTGGCTACGGCGACGCCGCTGCTGGAGCGTCTGGTGGAGCTTGCCGAGGAGTATATCGACGCTGAATGCAAGACGGAGGAGAAGCGCCAGTACTTTAGCTTCGACAGCAAGTTTGAGCGCCTGGCCTATCGCCGCGTGGAGAAGGATCCGCGCGAGCTGGTGCAGGTCGAGGTTCCCTTTGACCGCCTGTACTCCGACATGGCGTTTGCCTACATTCGCCAGCAGGATTATGTGAGTGCTCGGAATGCCCTGATGCAGGCCGTGCGTTGGGATCCCATGAACTGCAACTATCGCTTGGACTTGGCCGAGCTGTTCCGCGCGCTCGAGGACAAGCAGGAGTGGGCATCGCTCTCGTTCTCGGTGCTGGAGCGCGCGAGCGACGGTAAGTGCGCCGCACGCGCCTACACCAATTTGGGTCAGTACTTCTTGGAGCCCGAGACCGAGAACATTTCGGCTGCCGTGGGCTGCGCGCGTCTGGCGCTGCGCCTGGCGCCCAATGATGCGCATACGACGCGCCTGCTCAACAAGATCCATACCACCTATCCGGATGTCGCGGACGAGAGTGACGACCATGTGATGGGTGAGCTCGCCCTGCAGGGCGTGCCGACCTCGCCTTCGGCCGAGATTGCCATCTGCCTGATCATGTGTGCGACCGACGCTGCGAGCGACGGCGACAAGCAGGAGGCTACGCGCCTGACGGTCCGTGCCCGCGACCTGGTGGGCGAAGAGGCGTGCGCGGCGATTATCAAGCTGGTGCGCGAGAGTGATGCCGAGCTTAACGCCGAGCGCAAGGCAAAGCGCGAGGCTGCGGGCTCAAACGCCGATGGCGCCAAGGAGGCCGGCGATGCCCAGTAAGCGCGAGCGCAAGCTCATTTCCAAGAATCGCTCGGCACATCACGAGTACTTTATCGATGAGACGTTTGAGTGCGGTATTGAGCTGAGCGGTACCGAGGTCAAGTCGATTCGCGAGCGTGCGTGCCAGATTACCGATACCTTCGCACTGATTCGTGGCGGGGAGTGCTGGCTCGTCGGCCTGCATATCCACCCTTATAGCCATGGTGGCGTGTGGAATCGCGATCCCGACCGTCGGCGCCGTCTGCTGCTGCACCGCAAGGAGATCGACTTTCTTGACGGCAAACTTCGCAACCGCGGCTATGCGCTGGTGCCGCTGGAGCTCTACTTTAATACCGACGGCCGCGTAAAGCTGCTGCTGGGCCTAGGCCGCGGCAAGAAGCTTTACGACAAGCGCGAGGATATGGCCAAGCGCGATGTCCAGCGCGAGATCGACCGCGCCCTCAAGGAGCGCAATCGCTAGGCGTTCTGTATAAGTTACGGTGGAATACGGACTGTTTTGCCTGTTTGAGGGGCTATTCAGTCCTTATTTCACCGCAACTGCGGGCGTCTCATCTTGCTTATACTGTTTTGACACATATGTCTCAAAGGTGGTGTCCGTTGTGGGCGCCGCCTTTTTTGTGGGTACATACATCCATGAGGTTCCAACCCGGGTTAGGGGAGTGATTGTTATGGACAAAACTGCGTTCTTTACCATGCCGAGCGGTCTGTACGTGGTGAGCGCCGCGGCAGACGGGCTGCGCGCCGGCTGCGTCATCAACACTGCGGTGCAGGTGACGTCCATGCCGCCGCGCATTTCGGTTGCCGTGAACAAGGACAACGTCACCTCGGGCGTCATCGCTTCGGCCAAAGCGTTCGCGCTGACCGTGATCGATCAGACCGCCGATATGCTCTACATCGGTAACTTTGGGTTCCGCACCAGCAGCGATTATGACAAGTTTGCCAAATACGAGACCCGCGAGACGGCTCTGGGCATGCCCTATGTGCCCGAGCACGCGGCGGCCCTGTTTAGCTGCCATTTGATCGACACTGTGGATGTTGGCACGCATCTACTGTTTATCGGCGAGGTCGAGGATGCCGAGCGCTTGAGTGACGAGACGCCGCTCACCTACGATTACTACCATAAGGTCCTGAAGGGCAAGACGCCTCCGAAGGCGTCCTCGTATCAAGGCTAGAAATGTTTTAAAAATACTTGCATTATATTATTGAGAATCTATACTGATAAATGAAGTACATCACCAGTCGCGTTCGAGAGGAGAACATCATGGCTGAGGAGAAGAAGACGTATAAGTTCGTGTGCACCGTTTGCGGTTACGAGGTTGAGGTCGATACGCCCGAGCTGCCCGAAGATTACGTGTGCCCGGTTTGCGGCGTCGGTCCCGATCAGTTTGAGCTCGTCGAGGAGTAGCTCGCAGACACACGGCTCGTATCAACGCATAGCTCTGTCCAAGGGCCTCGGTCGAATTCTCGGCCGGGGCCCTTTTCCTCCGTCCCCAAGGGATCACGGTTGCTGTTGGCCGATCCTGTCTGTTGTGAGTCCGGCCGACCTTTTGTCTCAATCTGTAACATCTAACGGCTCAAAACGGGTCTATCTGTTACAGATTGAGACAAACGGAGCTGTCCCTCGGAATGATCTCGATCTGTAACATCTAGACATCAAAAGCGGGTCTAGATGTTACAGATCGAGACGTTTGACTGGGTAGGTACCCCGCCCATTACATCCCTGTCAACAACACGACATCGAGAATCGTCACGACGACACCGATCCCTACGAGCAACGCGTTGAGCGGGCGCGAATTGGCGTATTTGCCCATGACGCGGGGTGAACTGGTGAGCCGTATGAGCACAAAGACCGTAATCGGCAGTTGAAGCGACAGCAGTGCCTGACTCCAGATGAGACCTTCAAAAGGATTTGAGACGACCAGGCATGCCGTCACTGCGCCGACGAAACAGGCCGCCACCCCGATCGAGGAATGCCGGTCGTGGATGTCGTATTCCTCGTCGAACATGCCCGCGGTGATGGTGCCCGCCGCCATGCCCGCCGTCACGCTACTCGAGAGGCCCGCAAACAGCAGCGCCACGGCAAAGATGGTCGAGCTTGCCGGGCCCAGAATGGGGGAGAGCGTGGCCGCTGCGACGGCGAGGTCGTCTACGACCATGCCGTGCGCAAAGAAGGTCGTTGCGGCCAGGATGACCATGGCCGAGTTGATTGCCCAGCCCACGCCCATCGAAAAGAGCGTGTCGAAGAGCTCGTAGTGCAGACGCTCTTCGATAACCTGCTCGCCTTGGCCTTCGAAGTGCATGGATTGGATGACCTCGGAGTGCAGAAAAAGGTTGTGGGGCATAACGACCGCACCCAGGACACTCACGATAATCGCGGCAGAGCCAGTGGGCATACTGGGCGTGATCCAGCTTGCGGCGGCTTGCGGCCAGTCGACCTTGACTAGTGCAAGCTCGGCCAAAAACGAGAGTCCTACCACGCCTACGAAGGCGATGATCCAGCGTTCGGCATGCTTGTAGGAGTTCGTCATGAGCATCGCCATCGATACTGCCGCCACGATGACGCAGCCCGCGCGCACGGGCAGCCCAAAGAGCATTTGAAGGGCAATCGCGCCGCCCAGGACTTCGGCCATGGCGGTGGCGATGGTCGCGAGATAGGCACTGGCGAGCACCGTACGCCCGACGAAGCGGGGGAGGTAACGTGTCGTGGCCTCGGCAAGGCAGGCACCCGTGGCGATACCCAGGTGCGCCGCGTTGTGCTGCAGCACGATGAGCATAATCGTGGACAGCGTGACGATCCACAGCAGCGCGTAGCCAAACTGCGAGCCCGCGGCCATATTGGAGGCCCAGTTGCCCGGGTCGATAAAGCCGACGGTCACGAGCAGCCCGGGGCCGATATGCCGCGCAATGTCTAGGCCTCCGTGACCACCGGTGCGTCGGGAGCCAAAGTGTTGTTTGAGATGGTTGAGCATGGTGCGCTCCTGTGTATGGGCGGCGTGACGTCGCATCTGGGTCGTGCGGCGCCACGCGTCGGATTTGGGTTGGGGCTACTTGTGCGCTTTGCCCTGATTGGCCACGGCGTCGATCTTGGCGGCGATGGTCGCCGGGTCACCGATGTAGCGCTTGTCGAGGACATTGAAATCGGTATCGAAGGTGTAGACGAGCGGCACGCCAGTGGGGATGTTGACCTTGAGGATCTCCTCGGGCGTGAGGTGCTCGAGCTTCATGACGAGTGAGCGCAGGGAGTTGCCGTGCGCGGCGATGAGTGCGCGCTTGCCGGCGAGCATCTGGGGGCGAATCTCGTCTTCGAAATAGGGCCAGGCGCGGGCGATCGTGTCCTTGAGGCACTCGGTATAGGGCAGCTGATCGGGCGCGACGTCGCGGTATTGCTCCTGGGTGTGGGGGTCGCGCGCGTCGTCCGGCTCGAGTGCCGGCGGGCAGACATCGAAGGAGCGGCGCCAGATGAGCACCTGTTCGTCGCCGTGCTCCGCGGCGGCATCGGCCTTGTTGAGACCCTGCAACGCACCGTAGTGGCGCTCGTTGAGCTTCCAGGATTTGATGACGGGTAGCCACTCGCGATCCATTTGGCCGAGCACGATGTTGAGGGTGTGGATTGCGCGCTTGAGGCGCGAAGTGTAGCAGACGTCAAAGTCGAAACCGGCTTCTTTGAGGGCGCGGCCGCCTGCCGCCGCCTCTTCGCGGCCCGTGTCGGTGAGCTCGACATCGGTCCAGCCGGTGAACAGGTTGAGCTTGTTCCACTCGGACTCTCCGTGACGGATAAGGACGAGTTGCATCGTCTGCTGGTCTGCTTGGTGCGCCATAGGGGCCTCCTTGATCTGGCACGGTGTGCGTGCCGTTTGCTTGACGCCGCAAAGGATACCCGTTTTAAGCTTAAAAGTTAACCAAGACTAACAAAATTGTTGTATTTGAATGGGATGGTGAAAGGGGGCTGCCGAAATGTCTCGATCTGTAACAACTAGGGATGGAAATTGGGCCTAGGTGTTACAGATCGAGACAGGAAGAAATGGTCCTATGGAATGTCTCGATCTGTAACAGTTTGCCGCCAAAACCGGCCCTTCGTGTTACAGATCGAGACATTCGGAACTGTCTCTCGAAAACATCTCAATCTGTAACAGTTAGTCGTCGTAATTGGGCCTTCCTGTTACAGATTGAGATGTTTGAAGTGGTGAGCTAACAGGCCGAACTTGGGGCCTATGTTGTCGCCCTTGAGGTCGGCGGTGTCCACTCGTGGGGCGTGCGTTACGCGATTGTTTCGAAACGGGCGGGAAACACAACGACGCCCCGATGCCCCTACTATGCCTATTCAACTGACTGTCTAAATATCTAGGGGAGGATCGCGATGCAGGCAGATTCCGCTCAGCAGCAGGGCCTTTATCGCCCCGAATTCGACCACGATGCATGTGGCATCGGCGCGCTTGCCGATATCAACGGTGAGCGCCATCACCAGATTCTGGACGATGCACTGTCCATTCTGGTCAACTTGGAGCACCGCGGCGGTACGGGACTCGAGAAGAACACCGGCGACGGTGCCGGTATCCTGTTCCAGGTTCCGCATCACTTTTTCCGCAAAGAGGCTCAAAAGTGCGGCCAGATTCTGCCGGCAGAGGGCGACTATGGCGTGGCCATGCTGTTCTTCCCGCAGGACGACAAGGGCGTAGAGGATGCCCGTCGCGTGTTTGAGGAGGGCTGCGCCGAGGCCGGCGTGCCGCTGCTCTTTTGGCGCGAGGTGCCCGTCGACCCGCACGACTTGGGCGAGACGGCACGCGCCTGCATGCCCACCATTCTGCAAGCCTTTCTGGGCCGCCCCGACGACACGCCCGCCGGCGATGCCTTCGAGCGTCGCCTGTACGTGTGCCGTCGCACTATCGAGAAGAAGGCCGATGCCGAGTTTGCCCTGCGCGACAAGATCTTCTACGTCTGCTCCATGAGCTCGCGCACTATCGTGTACAAGGGCATGCTCGTCGCCACGCAGATGCGCCGCTTCTTCATCGACCTCAACGACGCCGCCGTCAAGACGGCCGTGGCGCTCGTCCACTCGCGCTACTCCACCAACACCACGCCCAGCTGGGAGCGCGCGCACCCCAACCGCTTTATCATCCATAACGGCGAGATCAACACCCTCAAGGGCAACGTCAACTGGATTCGCGCCCGCGAACCCAACCTGTACAGCCCCGTGCTGCAGCACGATCTTGAGCGCGTGATGCCCATCATCAACCGCGAGGGTTCCGACTCCGCGATTCTGGACAACGTGCTCGAATTCTTGGTCATGAACGGTCGCCCGCTCACGCGTGCCGCGTCCATGTTGCTGCCCGAGCCGTGGGACCACAACGATAGCCTGAGTGAGGAGCGCCGCGCCTACGACGCTTACCAGTCCATGCTCATGGAGCCGTGGGACGGTCCTGCCGCTATCGCCTTTACCGACGGCCGTACCCTGGGCGCCGCCCTCGACCGTAACGGCCTGCGCCCGGCTCGCTACTACGTGACGCGCGACGGCCGCTTTATGCTGGCGAGCGAGGTGGGCACCATCGAGGTGCGCCCCGAGAACATCCTGACGAGCGGCTGCTTGGGACCGGGTCAGATGCTCGAGGTCGACTTTGCCCGCGGCCGCGTGATCTACAACGACGAGCTGCGCGCCCGTTACGCCAAGGAAAAGCCCTACCGTGATTGGATTGCCGAGGAGACGCTGACCGTCGACGCGCTCGATGAACCCGCCGCGCCCGCGTCCGCCGAGGATGCCGAGGTGCCCGCCGCTGTGCGCATGGCCAAGCTCGGCTACCACTGGGATGACGTCGACGAGGTCGTGCGTCCTATGGCCCAGCAGGGCAAGGCCCCGCTCGCCTCGATGGGCATCGACGCGCCGCTGGCTTGCCTGTCCAAGAAGACGCGTTCGTTCTTTGACTACTTCTATCAGCTGTTCGCTCAGGTCACGAACCCGCCCATCGACGCCCTTCGCGAGCACATGGTGACTTCGACCACGCTCTACCTGGGCAACCACGGCAACCTGCTCGAGGATTCCCGCACGGCCTGTCAGCTGGTGCGCTTGGAGCGCCCATTGCTCAACGAGGAAGAGTTCGAGCATATCTGTGCCATCGACCGTGTTGGCTTTAAGACCCGTCGTTTCCGTGCCGTCTACCGCCGCGATGCCGGCGAGGGCGCGCTGCAGACTGCGCTCACACAGCTTGCCGAGGACGTCGAGGCCGCGGTTCGCGACGGCGTGAACATTGTGGTGTTGAGCGATCGTGCCGCTGCGGGCGAGGTGCCCGTGCCGTCGCTGCTCGCTGTGGGCTGCGTGCACAACCACCTGATCCGCGCCGGCGTGCGTACCTTTGCCGATATCGTGGTGGAGTGCGGCGACGCCGTGTCCCCGCATGACTTTGCGGCGCTGGTGGGCTACTCCGCGAGCGGCATCTATCCGTACAACGCACATGCGTGCATCCGCGATCTGGCGGCACGCGGCGACCTGGACGTGACGGCCGAGCAGGGCATCGCCAACTACAACAAGGCTGCGACCGCCGGCATCGTCTCCATCATGTCCAAGATGGGCATCTCCACGGTGCAGAGCTACCATTCGGCGCAGATTTTCGAGGCCGTGGGCTTTACGCCGGAGTTCGTCAACGCGTACTTCGCCGGCACGGTGAGCCGCGTGGGCGGTATGGGTGTCGAGGACGTCGAGCACGAGCAAAACGAGCGCTACGACGCCGCGCTCGCTATCCTTAAGAGCCCGGCTCCCGATCAGCTGCCCACGCTGGGTCTGACCAAGTGGCGCCCGCTCGGCGGCGAGGATCACCTGATCGATCCGCAGACTGTCTACTTGCTGCAGACCGCCTGCCGTGAGGACAGCTACGACACCTTTAAGGAGTACAGCGC
>DXLT01000033.1:2277-9002 GCA_019414555.1 Collinsella sp. | reverse complement strand
CTATGTGCGGCGTAGGCCGCTTATTAGCCCGTCCAAGAATTGGGGCGCAGTTCAATATTGCCTCGGGGCTTTTTTCTTGTGTGTTATAAAACTCATTTTGGTTTTGTGTGCTGTGCGAAAGATTGGGTAGTATAGCAATTCAATGCGGCGAAGGCGCCGTGTGTTAACCGCTACGTACCGGAGGTGTTCCATGGTTCGTGTCGACATAGAGACCATCGTCATGGCCGCCGGTCCCGTGCCATCGCTTATCGTACTTCGCGAGCGCTGCAGCAAATCGGACTCCCCTGCGCCGCTGCGCTCCCTTTCTATCCAAACTGGTTCCTTTGAGGCTGCGGCTATTAGCCGCGGTATCGACAGCGGTCGCGCCGAGCGCCCGATTGCCCATGACCTGTTGCTCGATACACTTGATGCCCTGGATGCAAAACTCGAGCGTATCGAGATTGTCCGTGCCGAGCCTCCCGTGTTCTACGCGACGGTCGTCGTTTTGGCCGATGGCAGCGAGCACGGCATCGACGCCCGTCCGAGCGATGCCATCGCTCTCGCCGTGCGCAGCAATGCCCCCATGTTTGTGGAGGATGACATCATGAACCGCCTGGGGACCGTCTCTCCGGTTGCCGAGGAAATCGATGACGAGCAGGAATTTGAGAAGTTCGACGAGTTCGTCCATACGCTCTCGCCCGATGATTTTTAAATGACGGGTAGCCATGAGACGGAGTTTGCACTGATGGAGCGTGGCGTCTCGGCCGAGGTCGCCGCCATTGCCCGCGAGGCCCAGATGCGCTCGGAGGCGTCCGAGGCCGCGCGCATCGCCTACGTGACGCAGGCCCGTACGCTTCGCGAGCGCCGTGCCTCCTTTATCAAGATGGTTGCCGTCTCCGCACTTGTCGCGACAATCTCCTCGCGCCTTCGTGGTACAGTTGGTGCGCTTGGGTTTTCGATTTCGACGGGCTTGGTCATCTGGGGCGTGGTCGATGCCGTGATGCTGACCAACCAGATCAAGGTACTCGATAAGCGCGCGGCCGATATGATGCGCGCCCGCGACGCCGCCGCCAAGATCGCTGCCGAGGCACAAGAGATGTAACGACGCCGGACTCGATAGGAAGGTCTAAAAATGGCACAGGATATGCAGGACGCCGGGAACGTCTCCGCCGAGCTCGACGCCATGGTGTGCGACCTTATCGGGGCATTTTTAGACGATCTTGCCGCTGGTGAGAACCCCGGCGTTGTCGTTGCGATCGAGGACGCCGCGTCCAACCGTTATCTGGCGGCACTCGACGAAGACGGCGAGGAGGCATGCCTCGAGGCTGCCACCAACTTTATCTCCGAGCACAAGATGGGTCTTAAAGACGAGGGCCTGGGCCGCATCGCCCGTTACGCCATCGGCTACACCGGATGTGTCGAGATCGATGGCGGCTACCATGACGCCCTGCTCGTGAGTTTCTTTGAGACGACGCTCGAGAGCGGCTTTTCGGCATATGTACTGTACGAAGGTGTGGGCGCCGGCGATGGTTTTATGTGGAGCGACCCTGAACCTGCAGGCGAGGAAACCCCTCTTATCTAAAATCGCTAAAATAAACGAGTTTTCGGTAAAAGGCTCATTATTCCCGCCGAGCGTTGTGTTGCTGGGCGGGTCGCATACGCGTGCCGGTTGTATATAGATAGAAGATAGGGGAACTACATGCGCGTAGACAATCTGAGGAACATCGCCATCATCGCTCACGTCGACCACGGCAAGACGACGATGGTCGACAAGCTCCTGCGTGCCACGGACGCCTTCCGTGCCAACCAGCAGGTCGAGGACCGCGTCCTGGATTCTAACGACCAGGAGCGCGAGCGCGGCATTACGATTCTCGCCAAGAACATCTCTATCGAGTACAAGGACGTTAAGATCAACGTCATCGACACCCCGGGCCACGCCGACTTTGGCGGCGAGGTCGAGCGCGTGCTGCGTATGGCCGACGGCGCCCTGCTGCTGGTCGATGCCTTTGAGGGCCCCATGCCCCAGACCCGCTTCGTGCTGCGTCACGCCATCGACACCGGCCTCAAGATCATGATCGTCATCAACAAGATCGACCGTCCGGGCGCCAACCCCGAGAAGGCCTACAACGACTGCCTGGACCTGATGGCCGACCTGGGCGCCACCGACGACCAGCTTGAGTTCGCCATAGAGCACGTGGTCTACGCCAGCGCCATGAACGGCTTCGCCCGCCTTGATCCCAACGACGGCAACATGGACATGTATCCGCTGCTCGATATGATCATCGACGACATGCCTGCGCCCGAGGTTGACGAGAACGCCCCGCTGGCCATGCAGTGCGTGACCATCGACCACTCCAACTTCGTCGGCCGTATCGGTATCGGTCGCGTGTACTCTGGCACCATCCACCAGGGCGACCAGATCCTGGTTGTCAAGAACGACGGTTCCAGCGCCACCGCTACCGTCAAGCAGCTCTTTACCTTCGACTACCTGGGCCGTACCGAGTGCCAGGAAGTCGGCGCTGGTGACATCGCCGCCGTCGTGGGCATCGACCGCACCGATATCGGCGATGTCTACACCGATCCCGAGAACCCCGTCGAGCTCGAGCCCATCGAGATCGACCCGCCGACCCTGTCCATCGTCTTTGAGGCCTCGACCTCCCCGCTCGTCGGCCGTGACGGCGACATCGTGGGCGCCCGTCAGCTCAAGGAGCGTCTGTTCAACGAGGCCGAGAACAACGTGACCATGAAGATCGAGGAGCTCGAGGACAAGAGCGGCGTCGAGGTCTCGGGCCGCGGCATTCTGCACCTGTCCGTCCTGATGGAGTCTATGCGCCGCGAGGGCTTTGAGTTCCAGGTCGGTCGTCCCCGCGTTCTGTTTAAGAAGGATGAGAACGGCAACAAGATGGAGCCCGTCGAGCAGGCCGTCGTCGAGTGCCCGGACGAGTACTCGGGCAAGGTCGTTGAGGTCTTCGGCACCTCCGGCGGCATCATGACGAGCATGGATACCTCGGGCATCGTGACGCATCTTGAGTTTAAGATTCCGACCCGCGGCATCATGGGCCTCAAGAACCGCATCATGAACGTCACCCACGGCGAGGGCGTGTTCTACCACACCTTCCTGGAGTACGGCCCCTATGCCGGCGAGATCGGCAACCGCCAGAACGGCGCCATGATCTCCATGACCACCGAGAAGGCCGTTGCCTACGCTCTGGGCACGCTGCAGGAGCGCGGCCAGCTGTTTGTTGAGCCGGGCACCGAGTGCTACGAGGGCATGATCGTGGGCGAGCGCAGCAAGGCCGGCGACATGGTCGTCAACATCGCTCGTACCAAGAACCTGGGCAACCAGCGCTCCTCGACCTCCGATATCTCCGTCCAGCTGGTGCCGCCCCGCACCTTCTCGCTGGAGGAGGCGCTGGAGTACATCGCCGACGACGAGCTGGTGGAGATCACTCCCAAGAACATCCGCCTGCGCAAGCGTCTGCTCAATGCCACCGACCGCAAGAAGGCCGCCGTCCGCGCCGGTCAGGTCAACAAATAAGCGCCGAGCTTTATAGCGACTAACAAGAAAGGGCGCCGACCATCGCGGTCGGCGCCCTTTTTGGTGTACAGGGATTGAGCTGGTCTGCACCCCCCCCGCAAAGGTGCCTGTCCCTTTTGCGGGGGGGGGTGATGGCTAGGCGGAGGGAAGGCCCGGAGTGTTGGCGGCCTGCTGCGACTTGAGGTGGGCGTTGCGCCAGATGATTTGGATGATGTAGCCGAGTGTAAAGACGAAGGCCACGCCGCTGATGAAATCGCCTACGAGGGGGATTGCCGTAAGCACGCCCGCGGCGATACCGCCCACGGCTGCCATGGCGTAGCGGTTCTGGTTGTGTCCGACCATGCGGGCGATTGCGCACCCAGCAAAGGCACTCGACACCAACGCGATGCCGATAACGCCGCACAAGAGGGCTCCGGCAAGCGACAGACCTGCGATAGAGATAATCAGCAGTAGGACGGCGGGGGCGATAGCGATCGCACCCAGAAGACCGCTCACCCACAGAGGCATGGGACGCTGGTGGAGCATGCCGGCGGCGCCGGCGGTCGCGCGCGGAAAGACGAGCTCGAGCAGCAGAGCGACAAAGCAGGTCGAGAGGGCAGCGGCGACGATACCGCCGATGACATCGTTGGCGGTGGAAGTATCTTCGTTTTCGGTGCGGTCGATCTTGAGCGCGCCGACCTCGGCTCCCGCGGCGCGCTCGGGGTCCTCGGAGACGTGAGCGTTCACGGTGCCGGCGATGCGGGCGTTCTTGCCCAGGATGAGCTTGTCGGCCCAAACCTCGACATCGCCATCGACGGTGCCATCGATGGTCACCGTGTCGCCCGCAAGCGCTGCCGACTTGGTAGAGCCTCGCAGGGCAACCGTCTCACCTATCGCGTAGAAGCAGTTGGCGGTGCTGTCGGAATTGAGCACGACATGCTGGCCAGCGACGGTCACGCTGCCATCAACCGTGGTCTTGGCAACGTCGATGGTACGCGCCCCCAAGCGGACGGCGCCACCCACCGTGCAGTCGCGGATCGAGAGGGTATCGCCCGCGGCGATGATATCGCGGTGGATGGAGGTGTCGTCCAGGTTGAGGCTCTGACCTGCCCAGTACAGGTCACCTTCGACGCCGGACGGATTGGCGTCATTGTCGGTCGCAAGTACGTTTCCTGCGGTGTCCGTGCCGGCGAACGACGCCGTGGGAAGCGCGGTGATCGCCAGCGCGATGAGTGCGAATAGGATGGTGATGCGGCCCCACGCTTTACAGCGCTGGGTCGACGGGAATTGATTGCGGGGCATAGTGAATCCTTCGTTAGATGCTCGATATGCATCTAACAGGGTACCCAACGCGTGGGCGCTCTAAAAGAACCTCTCGGTTGTATTTCGAAGGATGAGCCCGCGCAATCTACTTTTTGCGGTGCAAAAAGCGCGCGATGTCCTCTTCGGTGGGGCTTTTGATGTCAAAGCGCAGCGAGAGCCAGCGCAGACCCATGGTCACGACAACGCATACGACCAGCGCGGCGACATTGCTCATGATGCCGCTCATAACGAGACACACATAGCTTGTCGATCCGGCGATGGCGGCGATGGCATAAAAGTTAGTACGTTGGAAAATGCCCGGAACCACGCCCATAAAGCCGTCGCGCAACATGCCACCGCCCACCGCGGTGAAAAAGCCCATCATGATGCACACCGCCGGCGCAAAGCCGTAGACCAGCGCCTTGTCTGCTCCAGTGGCGGCGTAGATGCCGACCGAGATGATGTCGAGCAGGGGAATGAGTTTTTCGGGCTTGTCGACGATTGCCGGGAAAATATAGATGATGGCTGCCGTGGCAATGGAAAGCGGCAGCGCCATTGGCTGGTTGAGGATGTAGACGTTGCCCACCTGCAGCGTCATGTCGCGTAAAAGACCGCCGCCCAAGCCACAGACCACGGCGAGCGCAACTGCACCCACCAGGTCGAGTTTGTGCTCGCGCGCGACCAACACGCCCGAGATTGAAGCCGCGACGACGGCGAACATTTCGAGCCAAAACGGGATGGCGACCATGGCATCCGTGGCGTGTGAGGTAACGGTCATAGCGGCGACGACGGGCAAGATGGGGTCCTTTGGATTACGGATTTGGACAATGCCCGTACATAGTACATGTTCGGCGCCGATTGCGACCCTATTGCTCGGCAAACGGTCGGGACTGGGAACGGTCATGGGTACCAAACATGTACATCAGCCTCCAAAGATGCCGAAAAATGTCGTTTTTGGAGGGTGATGTACATGTTTGAGATTCAAGGTGAAATCGAAAGCAATGGGGGACGTGGCTGAATAGGAGGGATGTCCAAATTTTGAGCGGAGCTCAAAATTTATTCGGTCGGCTTGCGCCGACCGCGCTGCGCTAAAAACGCGCCACTGGCGCGTTTTCTTTACGCTTTGCGCCCTGGCGGGTTCGAATCCCTCCTCCTCCGCCGTATTTGCTTGTTAGGGACTCAAAACAAAAAAAGCCCCCATTCCTTGGAGCTTCCTCAATCTAAATGGCGGAGGAGGAGGGATTCGAACCCTCGTGACCTTATACAGGCCAAACGGTTTTCGAGACCGCCGCATTCAACCACTCTGCCACCCCTCCGCGTGGGGTAAAAACAAAGCAGGCTCGAAGGCCTGCTTTGGAATTAACTGGCGGAGAGTCAGGGATTTGAACCCTGGAGACGCTTTTGACGCCTACACGATTTCCAATCGTGCTCCTTCGGCCACTCGGACAACTCTCCGTTAAATGCGAAAGTTAGTATACACGAGGAATCGTAAGGTGCAAGCCGAAAACTTAGCATTTTTTGATCCACAGTGCCTCGCGCTATGCCTAAAACGTGCGGCACATGCAGTCTGACCAGCTAAATCATGCTAAGCGAATTGTTCAAAAAAGGACTTTATAGACCACGAGCAAACGAATTTAAATTCTTTTTGGCGATCAATTAGACCACTGGTATGCATTTCGCGACCGCAACCATGCGCCCACTGACCTGCGGCTTGGCTCAGCTTGTCCCCGCGGCACCGTATCTTGTCCACAAATCCGTCAAGCTCTTGGTCGGCATTTGGTTGGAATGCGCATGAAACGTCGTGCGAATATGGGCATATGTGGAGGTCATGAGGTTGTAGCTGCATATTCTTGCGGCCTGGGAGGTTGAAAGATATTATTACCAAGTCTTTTCCTGCTTCAGGCGCACCTTCACGACCTGAAGCCAC
>DXLT01000033.1:0-2177 GCA_019414555.1 Collinsella sp. | reverse complement strand
CTTTTCCTGCTTCAGGCGCACCTTCACGACCTGAAGCCACATTTGCCCAGAGGAGGTGACAATATGAAGGCTTATGAACTGCTGTTCTTTGTTGACCCGTCGCTCGACCCCGAGACTCGTCTCGCTGTTATGAAGCGTATCGATACCACGATCGCTGAGGGCGCTGGCAAGGTCGACTCCGTTGACGAGTGGGGCAAGCGCAAGCTCGCCTACGAGATCAACGACCTCACCGATGGTGACTACACCCTCATCAACTTCCATGCAGATCCTACCCAGATCGCCGAGCTTGATCGCGTCCTGCGCATCACCGACGCTGTGGTCCGCCACATGATCGTCCGTCGTGACGACCAGGAGTAAGACTGTCGTTTTGGACTGGGCTTGTGCCCCAAGAGGAAGTAGTGAGTTATGAGCATCAATCGAGTGAACATCACCGGTAACCTCACCCGCGATCCCGAGCTGCGCGCCACCGCCGGCGGAACCCAGGTTCTGTCCTTTGGCGTCGCCGTGAACGATCGTCGCCGCAACGCGCAGACTGGCGAGTGGGAGGACTATCCCAACTTTGTCGACTGCACCATGTTCGGCACCCGCGCCGAGGCCGTGAGCCGTTTCCTGGCAAAGGGAAACAAGGTCGCGATCGAGGGCAAGCTGCGCTACAGCTCTTGGGAGCGCGACGGTCAGCGCCGGAGCAAGCTTGAGGTCATCGTCGATGAGATCGAGTTTATGAGCTCCCGTGGTGGCCAGGGTGGCTACGATCAGGGCGGTTACGCCCCCGCAGCTCCCGCGCCCGCAGCACGTCCTGCCGCACCGGTGGCTACGCCGCCCGCGGTCGACGTCTACGATGAGGACATCCCGTTCTAAGGGTTGTTCACCTATTTTTGAGTGAGAGGCGGCTTCGGTTCGCCGAAGTTGCCAAACGAAAGGTATTTTGACATGGCTAATGATTTTTCTGCACGTCAGCCGCGTCGTAAGTACTGCCAGTTCTGCAAGGAGAACACTGAGTTCATCGACTATAAGGACACTCAGCTTCTCCGTAAGTACATGACCGACCGTGGCAAGATTAAGCCCCGTCGCGTCACTGGCGCTTGCACGCAGCATCAGCATGACATCGCCAACGCCATCAAGCGCGCCCGCGAGATGGCTCTCCTGCCGTACACCGT
The DNA here is from genome assembly GCA_019414555.1 of Collinsella sp. Taxonomy (GTDB): domain Bacteria; phylum Actinomycetota; class Coriobacteriia; order Coriobacteriales; family Coriobacteriaceae; genus Collinsella. The sequence goes on along the minus strand of DXLT01000033.1, from coordinate 1,020 downwards.
CCCCGTGGTTTCCTCTCGTGGCAACCGCGACCGCGGCTAAGAAGGGAGACGCATCATGAAGGTTATTCTTCTCGATGAGATCAAGGGCAAGGGCGGCGAGGGTGACGTCGTAGAGGTCGCTCAGGGTTACGCTGAGAACTTCCTGTTCCCCAAGAAGCTCGCTGTTGCCGCCACCAAGGGCAACCTCAAGCAGCTTGACGAGCGTCGCAACAACATCGCCAAGCGCGAGGCCGTCCGTCTGGCTACCGCCAACGAGACCAAGGCTGCCTTCGAGGGCAAGACGGTCACCGTTGACGTCAAGGTCGGCGACGAGGGCATCCTCTTTGGCTCCGTTACCGCCGCTATGATCGCTGACGCCATCAAGGCTCAGCTCGGTATGGACATCGACCGCAAGCGCGTCGAGCTCGGTAAGCCCATCAAGGTTGCCGGTGCCCACACCGTTGCCATCTCGCTGTACCGCGAGATCAAGGCCGAGGTTGTCGTTCTCGTCGGCGTTACCGCCGAGGAGCTCGCTGCCGAGGCTGAGGTCGAGGAGGCCGCTGAGGTCGCCGAGGCCGAGACCGCCGAGGTCGAGACCGAGGCTGCTGCCGAGTAGCATTTGCTGCAACGCAACAATCTTGTTCTAAGAAGGGCGCTCTGGGAAACCAGGGCGCCCTTTTGTTTTTTGCGCTGAGTAAGTGTCATGGTGAACGTTGCGTCGAAGTCCTATATACAGGACCGTTCATCCGTTTGGTTCGGTGATGATTGGCGGCGCGCGGCGCGTTTTGGGACCGTGGCTGATACTATGGATGCTCGCAAGCGATATGAATGAGGATGCTCATGGCATATGACGATAGGGAGACCGGGCTGACGGTTGAGGACCGCGGCTCCAAGTTGGGTCTTCCCCAAAACCAAGATGCAGAGGCCAATGTACTGGCCGCTATGCTGCTATCGCCCGAGGTGGTCGAAGAGGCCCAGGTCGAGCTGCAGCCCGATGACTTCTACCGGCCCATTCATAAGACCATCTATACCGCGATGGTC
>DXLT01000032.1:0-9264 GCA_019414555.1 Collinsella sp. | reverse complement strand
CACCGGTACCGCCGGATAAATCCTCGCCGTTGGACGCCTCCCCATCCGTAGTCCAATGCCCGCCCATCATGGACGACAGGTCGTAGTCCTGCTTGGAGATCGTAAGCGGATAGCTCGACAGCGTATCCTCCTCGACCTTTTGGATGTAGTCGTTTACGCCGTTGGAAAGCGCCAGAATCGCCGCGATGCCGATGATGCCGATGGACCCCGCAAAGGCCGTCATGGCCGTGCGGCCCTTCTTAGTCATAAGGTTTCGGGCAGAAAGACCCAGCGCCGTCACAAAGCTCATCGAGGTTTTGCGCATGGGCTTGGCCTCGCGACGTGCGGCTTTGGCAACATCGAAGGGATCGGAATCATCGGTGATCTTACCGTCCGCCAGGTTGACGATGCGCGTAGCGTACTTGTACGCCAGCTCGGGATTGTGCGTGACCATGATGACCAGGCGGTCGCGTGCAACATCCTTGAGCAAGTCCATGACCTGCACGGACGTTGTAGAGTCCAGGGCACCGGTCGGCTCGTCTGCCAGCACGATCTCGGGGTCGTTGATCAGGGCACGGGCAATCGCCACGCGCTGCATCTGTCCACCCGAAAGCTGGCTCGGGCGCTTGTTAACGTGCTCGCCCAGGCCAACCGCCTCGAGCGCCTCGCGCGCACGCTGGCGGCGCTCGGCATGCCCCACACCCGTGAGCGTAAGCGCCAGCTCCACGTTTTCCAAGATGGTCTGATGCAGAATGAGGTTATAGCTCTGGAACACAAAGCCGATGCGGTTGTTGCGATAAGCATCCCAATCGCGATCACGGAAGTCCTTGGTCGAAATGCCATCGATGAGCAGGTCGCCAGAATCAAAGTGATCGAGTCCGCCAATAACGTTGAGCATCGTAGTTTTGCCCGACCCCGAAGGGCCCAGAATGGCCACGAACTCGTTATCGCGAAAAGCCAGGCTCACGTTATCGAGCGCCACCTGCGTAAACGACTGCGTGACGTACCTTTTGCAAATACCTTTGAGCTCCAGCATGGACGGCAACCTCTCCCACGCGGGTACCCCGCCCGCTCTCCCCCGCCGTTCGTATCCGACGCGTTTGTCCTACTCTATCCCCATTTTTTGCCGGCGCCAGTGAGGAATGTAACGAACCGCGCCAAAAAACGAGCAGGACGGCACATCGCGTGACGTACCATCCCACACATAACATCGCCGATGTGACAAAAGGACTGTCCCTTTGTCACATTCAGACTTACTGCTCGCTATTCGCAATCGCCTGATCGATCAGCTTGTTGAGCGCCTCGCGCTGCTCGGCGGAGTTGATGCCACCCATGATCGGCTCTCCTACGATGTTGCCGTTCTGGTCGATCACGTAAGTGGTCGGGAACGAGTACAGGTTGGAGGTAAATTTGCCGGCCTCGCTATCCGACTTGAACCAGATGTTCTTGTACGTCACGCCCTTCTTGGAAAGTACGTCCTTGGCATCGGCCACCTCGTCTTTGTTGCCATCGAGCGTAAAGGAATTAACGCCCACGACCTGGCCGCCCTTCTCGGCAAGCTCCTTATTGAGCTTCTCCAGATCGCCCAGCTCTCCCACGCACGGCTTGCAGGTGGTAAACCAGAAGTTCATGACGGTGACCTTGTTCTTGGAGAACAGCTCGTCGCTGTTTACATCGTTGCCGTCCAAGTCCTTGCCCTTAAAGCTGGGGAACTTCGTCTCCTCGCTCTCGCCGTTGGTCATGCCTGCGGTCGAGGCATCGACGCTCTCCCCCTCTCCGGGCGTGCTGCCGCATCCGGGAAACTCCTTCTCCAGCGCCATGAGCTTTTCCTCGATCTCCTTGACCTGCTGCGCGCCGGCCTTGAGCGTCTTGAGCTCGTCAGCCGTAAACTGATCCTTGGCGCCCTCGATGGTATCAAGCAAAAAGTCGCCGTAGTTCTTGCCGTCCTCAATCATGGGAGTGTCTTTGTTGGCCGCAAGGAACACCTTTTCCCATAGGGCGTTATCGCTCGCAAAGATCTCATTTTCCTTTTGCAGCAGCTGCTGGTACAGCTCGGCCGCCTCCTCGGCGCTCGACGGCTTTTGCGCCACAAGCTCGGCAATCTGCGCATCGCCGCTCGCGGTATCCTTCGCGTCGCCCTTGGGGGCAGAGCACGCCGCGAGAGTCAGCGCCAGCACGGGCAGCATCAACAGAGCCGCAATTTTTGACAGTTTCATGGTTCCTCCGTTATATCGAAGCTTATATAGGTACCTATTTGTTTTCGCAGGCTTGCGCGGGCTGTGCGGGCTTGTCGCCCGTCACACCCAGCCCGTAGCGAAAGCTAATAGCATCGACGGGACATGCGCCTATGCACTTGCCGCAGCGAATGCACTCGGCATGGTTGGGCGTGCGCGTAACGTCCACGTCCATCTGGCACGCCTTGGCGCACTTGCCGCACGAAACGCATTTGCACTGGTCAACGTTGATCCCCAGCAATGACACCTTGTTCATAAGCGCATAAAACGCGCCGAGGGGGCAGACCCATTTGCAGAAGGGGCGGTAGAACAGCACGCTCAGCACCGCAACCGCTATAAGAATCGCGAGCTTCCAGGTAAAGAGCTTTCCCAGCGCGGAGCGGATTCCCGTATTCATGATGGACAGCGGAATCGCGCCCTCGAGCACGCCCTGCGGACAGATGTACTTGCAAAAGAACGGGTCGCCCATGCCCAGGTCGTTGACCACCAGCACAGGCAGCAATACCACAGCAAACAGCAGCACAACGTATTTGATATACGTAAGCGCCTTGAGCCTTTTTGTCGAAAGCTTTTTGCCGGGGATCTTGTGCAGCAGCTCCTGCAGCCAGCCAAACGGGCACAGAAAGCCGCATACAAAGCGTCCCAGCAGCACGCCGAGCAAAATGAGCGTACCGGTAACATAGTAAGAAAAGTTGAACTTGGATGAACCTACCACCGACTGGAACGACCCGATGGGGCACGCACCCGATGCCGCGGGGCACGAATAGCAATTAAGTCCAGGTACGCAGACTGTTTTCCCCGCGCCCTGATAAATGCCGCCTTTGGCAAAGTTTGGCAGGTGAATATTGGTGACCAGCGTCGCCGCCGCCTGAAAGAATCCGCGAAATCGGGCCAAAACATGCGACGCAGTGTTTTCTCTTTTATCCAATTCCGATACACTCCAAGCACAGCCTAATCGCTTTGGCCAGCACGGCATCCGCCTCGCCACGCATAACACCAAAGCACACCATGGCAATTCCGACGATCAACAAAGCGACCTGTACCCTAGGTTTTACCGCTTTGAACAACTCGACCACTCCTTTCGTTACACGACCATTGGACCATATCGACTATAAAATCCGTGTTAAGCGCGATTTGAAATGTGCAAGGAGACTGTTATGCGTATTTTGATCGTCGAAGACGAGCGAGCACTGTGCGATGCAATCGCGCGCAGCTTACGAAACTTGGCGTACAGCGTCGACTGCTGTCACGATGGACAGGAGGCGCTCGACCTGCTGGGCGTCGAAGTCTTTGACCTCGTGGTACTCGACCTCAACCTTCCCCGTATCGATGGCATGACCGTGCTCAGGGAACTTAGGAAAACTGACTGCGAGACTAAGGTACTGATTCTGTCCGCACGTGGCGGAGTATCCGATAAAGTCGCCGGACTCGATGCCGGCGCCAACGATTACCTCACCAAGCCGTTTCATCTGGACGAGCTTGCGGCAAGGATTCGCAGCCTTACCCTCAGACGCTTTACACAAAGCGACATAGTTTTAGCCTGCGGAAAGCTCCGCTTTGACACCAAGGCGCGCATCGCTTCCGTGGACAGCGAGGCTTTATCTCTTACGCGCAAGGAAACGGGAATCTTGGAATACCTGATGCTTAATCAGGGGCGACCGGTAAGCCAAGAGGAGCTTATAGAGCACGTTTGGGATAGCACCGTGAACAGCTTTAGTAACGCAACCCGCGTTCATATCTCGTCGCTCCGCAAAAAGCTACGCAGCGCTTTGGGATACGACCCGATTCGCAATCGGATTGGAGAGGGCTACGTTATGGAGGATGGAGAATGAAAGGGCTTTCGCTGCAATGGCGCATAACGATCATGACGGCACTGCTGACGTGTGCGGCGTGCGTGCTGACGAACTGCCTGGTCGGCTATACGGGCATGCGCTATATGGATGCCATCGGCAGTAATATCTCGGCCTTTAACGCAACCGGCGAAGATTCGCCCCAGGCGTTCGACCCAACGAAAGCGACCCTCGATGACGAGGTCACGATCGTCGTAAACGACGCACAGGAGTCTTTTGGCACGATAACCTGGTGCATCACGGCTGGAATCACACTCCTTGGCGGCGTGCTGGCATACTTTGTGAGCGGCCATGCACTCAAACCGCTACGGGCTTTTGCAGCCCAGGTTGAGCGCGTGCAGCCTGACAACCTAAGCGAAATCAGACTCAGCAAAGATGTACCCACCGAACTGCAGCGATGCAGCGCCTCATTCAACGATATGATTGGCCGACTCGACGAAGGGTTCTCTGCACAGCGTCAGTTTACCGGCAACGCCGCGCACGAGTTGCGCACCCCGCTCGCCCTTATGCAGGCACAGATTGAACTATTCATCTCCGAGCACTCCGGTTTGCAACCCGAAACAGCCGAGCTGCTCGGCCTGCTACAAGAACAAACTGAGCGAATGTCGCGGATGACCAAGGTGTTGCTCGAGATGAGTGAGCTCCGCAGCGTCCCTTGCGGGGACGCCGTTGAACTCGGTCCCTTGTCCGAAGAGGTCCTCACCGACCTTGCGCCACTTGCCGAAAATAAGGGCATGGCCCTCAATTGTGCTGGAGACGCTTTAGTAATCGGGAGCGACACGCTCCTCTATCGGCTGGTGTTTAACCTAACAGAGAACGCCATCCGTTACAGCCGCTCCGGCTCGACTGTCAACGTCTCCATCAGCGACAGCAACAGCCACGTGCTCCTGCGAGTCGAAGACGAGGGCCCGGGAATACCCAAGCAGTACCGAGAGAGTATCTTCCAACCGTTCTTTCGCCTGGATAAATCCCGCAGCAGGGCATACGGCGGCGCAGGACTCGGGCTAGCGCTTGTTTGGGAGATTGCAGTGCTTCACGGTGGCACGGTAGAGGTCGAAACAAGTTCCGAGAACGGGACCGTGATGCTCGTAAGCCTTCCAAAACGATCCGCAGCGTTAACCGAACAGTAAAACGAAAGGGGTCCCGCACACGTTTGCGCGGAACCCCTCTCCGTTAATGCAATTCGACCAAAAGAGCAGAAGCTTACTCCCACTCCACGGTGCCGACGGGCTTGGGCGTGAGGTCGTAGCAGACGCGACAGATGCCGGGAACCTCGGCGGTGACGCGGGCGGTGATGCGCTTGAGCAGCGCCCAGTCGAGCTCAGGCACCTCGGCGGTCATCACGTCGACGGTGTTGATGCAGCGGATGATGCAGGGCCAGTCGTAGGCACGCTTGCCCTCGCGCACGCCGGTGGCGCGGAAGTCGGGCACGACGGCAAAATACTGCCAGATGGTCAGGCCTGCCTTGTCGATCTCCTCGCGCACGATGGCGTCGGCTTCGCGCAGCGCCTCAAGACGGTCGCGGGTAATGGCACCAAGGCAGCGGACACCCAGGCCGGGACCGGGAAACGGTTGGCGCTCAACCATGTTCTCGGGCAGGCCTAGCTCGCGACCGACCACGCGGACCTCGTCCTTGTACAGCAGTTTGACGGGCTCGCAGAGCTCAAACTGCAGGTCCTCGGGCAGGCCGCCCACGTTGTGGTGAGCCTTCACGCCGTCCTGAGACTCCAGAATGTCGGGATAAATGGTGCCCTGGGCGAGGAAGCTGACCTCGTCGCCAACCTTGCGGGCCTCCTCCTCGAACACGCGAATGAACTCGGCGCCGATAATCTTGCGCTTGGCCTCGGGCTCCTCAACATCGACGAGCTTGTCCAAGAAGCGGTCGATGGCGTCAACGTAAACCAGGTTGGCATCCATCTGGTTCTTGAAGACGTCGACGACCTGCTCGCTCTCGCCCTTGCGCATCAAGCCGTGGTTCACATGCACGCAAATGAGCTGCTTGCCGATGGCTTTAATCAGAAGAGCTGCAACGACGGAGCTGTCAACGCCGCCAGAAAGGGCCAGCAGGACCTTCTTGTCGCCGATCTGCTCGCGGATTGCAGCGACCTGCTCTTCGATGAACACCTGGGCAAGTTCGGGAGTGGTGATACGCACCATGTCGTCGGGACGCTTGTTGGAATCCATACAGAGCTCCTTCTCGGTTCGATGGAAATGCGCCGCGCGTATGCAGACGCACCGTCATATGACCTCATTATATGCAGAGCAAGGTCCATTTCCCATCGCTGCGGCAGAGCTTTTTACAGGGGCGGCATTTTTTCTATATCACAAGGTCAGCTAGGCTTCGACAACCACTTCGGGGGCGGCATCGGTAAACTTGCCGTTTATACGCTCGACGCACTCGTAGGCGATTCCTACGGCAGGACCGACATGCACGCCAATGACGGGGCTCGCAGGTACAACCCGGGCCCTAAAGCCAGCCAGCGGATTGATAACCTCCTCGGCCCATTCCTCTGCCGGGGCCTTCGACCCAATGTAGTGCACGGTCAAGTTTTTGAGGCCACACGCCGCAACGTCCTCTTGCCACATCTTGACGATCTTTGCCATGGCCTTCTTTTGCGTGCGCGTCTTGCCCGCCGTGCTTGCCTCACCATCCTTGACGGTGAGAATCGGGGCGATACTCATAACGTTGCCGATCAGCGCGGCAGCTCTTCCAATGCGGCCGCCCTTTTCCAAAAAGCGCAGGGACTCGGGCGTAAAGAGAAAGCGCCCGGAATACAGTGTGTTCTCGGCGGCGGCAGCGCACGCCTGCAGGTCCTGTCCATCGCGTGCGGCCTGGGCGGCAGCAAGCACGGCATGACCCAGCTCCATACAGTTGGTCATGCTGTCGATAACGGCAAACTTAAACCCGGGGTGCCCCTGAGCGACCTCGCGCGCCATGCGCAAGAAGGTCTCAAACGTGCCGGACATCTTGCTGCTGATGAAAATGCCCAACGCCTCGTCACCGTCTGCTTGGATGCGCTCAAGCAGCTCCTTGGCATCTTCGGGCGAGGGTTGACTCGAGGTCGGAATGTCATCAACCATCTCGTAAATGTCCTGGTAAAAGGCATCCAGATCGGTCTCGGCCTCGACATAACTCTTGCCGCCACGGTTGATGACCAGCGACAGCACCTCGATACCGAGCCCTTCCCGTATGTCAGCAGGAATAGAGGAAGTCGAATCAGTAATGACACGAATCATGGGATGCTGCCTTTCAATCGTCCGCGTTTTGTCCGCGCCGCGAAGGCAGACACGCATGGAGCCGTTATTGGACTTGAGTCCAATAACTATTGTATCCAATGCGGGCGGGACTATTCTGGGAGCACAAATCTCGGCACGCTGTCTTCGGCTTTAGCTGCCGAGCGGCGGGGTAAAATGGCTGCTAATGTTGCCACCTGATGGGAGATGGAAGATGGACTGCGATGGCTACCCATGCGTTCCCATGCCGTTGATGTGCACTGCCTTTGTGCCGGGGCAGATTGACACTGCGGTTGCAGGCATTTCCGACCCCGATTCACGCACCATCGCCACGGCAGAAGCGCTGTACTTTCGCGGACAGGCCGCCCTCGCTGCCAAGACGGCGCGTCCCTATCTTGACGCCACCGACCCCGCACTGCGCTATTCCGCCTGCTTTATCTGCGGATACGCCAGTCTGTCGCTCAACCGTATCGCCGACGCCCGCCGTTGCCTTGCGGGCATCCTCGATACGCCACCTGACGAGGAATCGCCTGCCGTCCACGCCATGCATATCCTGTTCGCCTCCGCCGCGAGCGTCCTGCTGCACTTGCCTTCCCCATATTCCGCCGAAGAGTTTTATCCACTTGCGGCGCATCTGCCCGAAGGCCTGCGTCTATTCGCCAGCTACGTGATGGCGCACGCCTTGTATCTGCGCGGCGAATACGGCCGCAGCCTGGGCATGGCGGAAAACGCCCTGATTATGAAACAGGGAAGCTACCCCATCTCGGAGCTATTCCTGCACTTGTCGGCTTCTATGGCCCTCATGAGTCTCAAAGACATCGATGCCGCAAAAGCGCATTTTGAAGCCGCTTGGAACATTGCGCGCCCCGACAGCCTTATCGAGCTCATTGGCGAGCACCACGGCCTTTTGCAGGGACTCATCGAGGCATGCCTAAAATCGCAATACCCTGACGATTTCGCACGCATCATCGAGATTACGTATCGATTCAGCTACGGCTGGCGGCGCATCCACAACCCCGATTCGGGCGAGGACGTGGCCGACGATCTAACGACCACGGAATTCACCATGGCCATGCTCGCCTGTCGTGGGTGGACCAACGCCGAAATCGCACGCCATATGGGAGTATCGCCGGGCACCGTCAAAAACCGCCTATCCGGCGTATACGCAAAGCTTGGCATCGGCACACGCGCCGAGCTGGTCGCGCATATGTTGCGTTAGCGACCGGGCTGCCTAGCGCATCGAATGCGTTCCAGAACCCGGCGCTTCGCTCGATCAATTTGGACATTTTGACCCTTGAACGGCACTACCGCCACGTGGCACCTTCTCGCAAAATTGGATTATTTCCACCGATACCTGCGGGATGGGAGCCAAAGATGCTTGATCGCCGTTCGTTACTTGTTGCCGGAGCATCCTCGCTGGCAGGCATCATGCTGCCTCGCGTGCCGGGCAGCGCAAACGCCTTCATATTGCCGTTCGCGCCCACCGAGGCCTATGCCGACGAAGAAGGCCCCTTCAAGGTGCTCGTTCTCTCGCGCACTATGTTTGGCGTGGTCGTGGTCGACGTCGCCAACAAGAATACGCCCATCACGGGTGCCCAGGTCACGCTCACATCGCGCTATGCCGCAGGCAAGCAGCTCACCGCCACTACCGATAACGAAGGCACGGCTATCTTTGAGGTCGCGCCGCTTTCGGAAGGCTACGTGGACGAGGCAACGCTTCTCGACGCGTACGACTTTAACGGCGGCATCTCCATTAGCATGGCGGGCTACCGCGATGTCGAGATTCCCCTCGCGCGCGTCCAAGGCGGCACCGCTATAACCGCGCCCACGCGTCCGCTTTCCGACGGCGAGCCGTACTTCCGCCAGCTCACATTCGACGAATGGGACATCCAGTACGCCGACGCCACGTTTATGGCAATGCCAGCGGACGAAGCAGCAAACGACCAGCCCAACACGCACGCTTTTAC
>DXLT01000031.1:0-9290 GCA_019414555.1 Collinsella sp. | reverse complement strand
GCTCGATCGCAGGCTCGACGAGGGTTTCGCGGGCGTGCAGCTCTGCGCTCACTACGGCAAGCGTTATCTTGACGATCCGATCTTTTCGAACTTTTTTGAGCGACTGAACGAACGCAGCGTCACCGTTTACGTGCACCATGTGCCCGTACCGGTCGAGCATACGTCGCTGCTCGCATACGACAACCTGCGTCGCTCCTACGGCCGTTGCGTCGACCAGACCACGGCAATCGGTCGTGAAATCTTCAGCGACTTCTTCGAGCGTTATCCCAACGTCAAGATGGTCCACTCCATGCTCGGTGGCGCTTATTTTGCGTTTAAGGAGATGCTGCTGCCGCACGGTCCCAAGCGTTCAGATGCCTCGGGTCGCTTCCAGACCGATACCGAGACGGTCTCCAAGCGTCTTGAGAACAACATCTATTTCGACATGTCCCATGCTCAGCCTTGGGGCGAGACGCTTCTTGCCTGTGCGGTTGAAGTCCTTGGTGCAGACCATATTGTCTTTGGTACGAGTTATCCCGTTAAACGCGAGTGGCTAACAGAGGGTGTCGCCTGCGTCCGCGCCACAGATTTAAGTGATACGGACAAGGACCTTATGCTTGGCGGCACGGCACAGCGCTTGTACGGCATCGAGTGAGCGACAGATAAAGGAGGGCGTTCGCCATGGATAAGGGAGAGATGAAGGCCGGAGCCGCCCGGGTGGCCATTAACTTAGAGGACGTATTGCCGTTCGACGGTTTCGACGCACTCCGTCATGAAATCTTTGCCCGTGCCTTCGTGGTCGAAGGGATGGGGCGGCGCGCTTGCATCCTTTCACTTGAGGTTACCTCGATCGCTCCGGCCCTACTCGTCGATCTGCGTGAGGTTGTCAAGGATGTCTCCAATTGCGACGGCGCCTTTTCTTGGGTGGTCCCGACCCACACGTTTTCTGCGCCTCACGTGCGCACCCCTGGGCATCTGGCCGACACCGATGCCCGCGATCGAAATGAGCGCTATCGTGCCGCGCTCATCGCCGCGACACGCGCGGCCGTTGAGCAGGCGGTTGCGGGCATTCGCTCTGTCACGCTCGCCTCGGCGGAGGGCTACTGTCCTGTGAACGTTAACCGCGACATTGAGACACCGGCCGGCTGGTGGCTGGGAGTAGACCCCAAGGGGTTTGCCGACCACGCGATGCCCGTACTTGTCGCGAGGGATGCCGAGGGCGGGCTCGTTGCCATGCTTGCGACGGCTGATGTCCAGTCTTCCGTGCTCGACGGATCGCACGATTCTCAGGGGAAGCGCTTGGTGAGCGGGGACCTCTTTGGCTTTGCCGCCATGGCTCTCGAGCGCGAATTGGGCGGAGTCGTGTTGCTGCTACCCGGTGCCGCGGGGGATCAGAGTCCGGCGGAGCGCGCCGTGACCGTTGCGTTCGATTCGACCGGGGCGAAGCAAACGTTAGATGCTCACGAGAGTGGATATCGCATGCTGCATCGACAGGGTCGCGCTATGAGCGATGCGTTGATTGAGGCCGTCCGTGCGGCGCGTGAGGACGATGCCATCGGCGTCGATGCTCGCACGGTCGACGTCCTTTTGCCCGCCCAGACGCGCGCCGACTTCTGCTCATTGGCCCCGCATCGAACTTATGAGTTTCATGCGGCAGGCGAACAGCGTACGAGGGTCTATTTACTTCGGCTGGGAAATGCCGAGTTCGTTGGTATCCAGCCCGAGGTTTCGAGCTCGTTTGGCGCCGCCGTGCGCGCCGCCCGATTCTGCCCCGTGCTCTTTGCCACGCTTGTCAACGGAGGGCAGAAGTATCTGCCGGCCCCCGACGCGTACGAGAAAATCACCTATGAGGCCATGAACTCCGGTTTTGCCGCCGGCTCCCATGAGCGCCTCCTCCAAACCATCCTTGCCGCTTTGAACGCGGCGCGACAAAAAGGAGAACTTGCATGAATATCGGACATGCACGCCGCAAGATCACCCCGCAAGGCGACATCTATCTAATCGGATACCGTAACCTCCCCAACCGTCTGGAGCCTGCGACAGGCGTCCATGACGACGTCTTCGCCAACGCGATTCTTTTCCAACAGGACGACCGCGAAGTTTTTCTCTTCAACGCCGATGTTCTCGAGTTTGAGGAAAGCATGGCCGAGGAGGTTAAGACGATGCTCGCCGAGCGCTATGGAATCGACCGTGACTGCGTTCTGCTCTCGGCGACGCACGACCATACTTCAATCGTCGCTTACCACCGCAGCTGGTGGACGGGAAAATTCGACGAGAACTACTATCGCTGGTTCCTCGATACCATCTGTCAATGCTTCGAAGAGTGCCGCACCAACGCGCGACCTGCGACCTGCCGCATGGGCAAAAAAGTCATCACCGGTTTCTACGACAACCGCATCATTCCCGGAGAGCTTGCCGACAATGAGGTTATCGTGGTGTCGTTCTTCGATGACGAAGGCAAATCGTTTGCGGGCTTTGTGAACTGGGCGGTGCATTCTGCCTGTGTCGGACCCGACTGCACGGAGCTCACGAGCGAACTCGCCGGTCTTACCGGCAAAAAGCTCGCTCAGAGTCTTGGTTACTATCCGGCCATGGTCGTCGGTGCTGCTGGCGACTGTAGCGACCGCAATTTTCGCCAGGGACGCGGCATTCCCGAGGTCGAGCGCGTTTCGACCGGTCTTGCCGAGGCGATTTCCCAGATCAAGCTCGATCGCGAGGTCGTTCTCGATCGCATCGAGCCTCAGACGTTCTATCACACCGTTGCCCATGACGACTTTTCGCTCACGCTTAAGTGTGCCGTCATCAGTTTGGGCGGCCTGCATCTCTTTGTGTTCCCGAGTGAGCTCGGCAGCGACTTGGGTATTCGCATGAAGCGCGAATGCCCGGTCGAGGGAATAGTTTGCGGTTACACCAACGGCTATTTCGAGTATTTCCTTCCGGCACGCGAGTACGGCCTCTCCTTTGAGACCGAGCGTACTCAGATTCCCCAGGGCGAACCGGAACGCCTGTGTGACAAGTTCTGCCAGACGACGAGACTTCTCGGCGCAGCAGATTCGCGTCTGTAGGCCTGATTGCGTGACATGGGCCAATGAGGCTCGCTGCCATGTGATCGGCATTTTCCATCTTCTCTGCCGTTTCCCATCCCGGGCGTACGTGCGTCCGCGGATTTCAAAGGGGGAAGCGGGTTCCTTGCCCTCCCACGTCGACTACGGAGGCATGAAATCGATGCTATACCCCGCTCAGAAAAAGGAGAATTCCATGAAATACCAGAAGCTTTGCGATGAAATCATCACAAAGGTCGGTGGTCGAGACAATGTGTTAGACGTGAGCCACTGCATTACGCGTCTCCGCTTCCACCTCAAGGATGAATCGCTCGCCCAGACCAATGAGCTTAAGGCGACGAAGGGCGTCGTTGACGTCATCCAGGCCGGCGGACAGTATCAGGTCGTGATTGGTGCCACTGTCGAGGCCGTCTACAACGACCTTGTTCAGATTGGCGGGTTCGACTCCAAACCCGCACTCGATATCGATGAAGGCGACGACGTCAAAAAGGGCGATCCATTCTCGCGTCTGCTGGCCATCATCTCCGAGATTCTGCAACCGGTTCTTGGCGTGCTTATGGCCGGTGGCTTTATCAAGTCGATGCTCGCGCTCTGCACGGTTGCCGGTTGGCTTGCCAAGGACAGCAATACGTATGTGACGCTCTCGGCAATCGGAGATTCGGTTTTCTATTACTTTCCGCTAATCATTGGCTGGACGTCGGCCAAGAAGTTCGGACTTAAGCCCGTTATGGGAATGGCGCTCGGTGGTATCCTCGTCTACCCGACGCTCGTTGCCCTTATGGGCGGAGATCCGCTCTATACGCTCGGCGCCGGCACGGTCTTCGAGTCCAATGTCTACGGTGATATTTTTGGCATCCCGCTGATCATGCAGAATTACTCATCGACGATTCTGCCTGCGATCTTTATCGTCTGGATTGCCTCCAAGGTGCACAAGGCCCTTTCTAACGCGCTGCCCGCGCTTGTGAGCTCGTTCTTCTCCAACATCCTGACGCTCCTCATTTGCGGCATCCTTGGCCTGCTTGTGGTCGGTCCGGTCATGACGGTCCTCTCCAACATCGTTGCCCAGATCATCTTGATGCTCATCAACTTCCAGCCCGCCATCGCCGGCTTCGTCATCGGCACGTTCTGGAGCCTGCTCGTCATGTTCGGCCTGCACTGGGGTATCATCCCGCTGTGGTTTCTCGATGTCGCAACCTACGGCTATGACCTCATTAACCCGCTCGTGTATGCAGGCGGTTGTGCCATCGCCGGTGCTGTGCTTGGCATGGTCATCCGAACCAAGGACTCCGAGGAAAATGCTGCCGTCAACATTCCCGCCCTTGTCTCTTCGATTTTCGGTGTCAACGAGCCTGCGCTTTACGCCATCTTGCTGCCGCGTAAGCGTCTTATGTGGGCAACCTTTATTTCCGCTGGTGTAGGCGGCGCCATTGCCGGCCTCATGGGTGCCAAACTCTATGCCTTCGGTGCCTCCGGCCCGCTCGGTTTCCCGAGCTTTATTAACCCTGCCGGCATCGACACGGGCTTTATCGGCCTTGTCATCTCCGGTGTGGTCGCTTTCGTTCTGGCTCTTGTCGCCGCTATGGCGATCGGTACCAGGAAGGACGAGGGCGGTAAGGCGCTCAACATCTCGGTGGACTAGTCTGTCTGCGCACTTTAACTAAATATGCCTCGGGCGGCGACGTGCCGCCCGAGGCATATTTGTGTTTTGTGCCGTTGTCAGCGTGTTTGCGGACACAAGTCTGCGGTTGTGGAGCAGCGGGGATTATGACGGTCGTGCCGCGGTGGAAGACGCACGGTCGCCCTGCAGGAGCTGACGGTAGGGGAGGAAGCCGATGAACGAGACGACCGCCTGCGAGTGCGCGGCGTTCCGCTTGAGGTAGAGCCTGACCTCGGAGGTCGTCGCGGGCTCAAGCGGCACCAGGGCTACCTTTCCGCTGGCAAGCGATTCCGCCGGCTTGCGCATGAGGAATGAGACGCCGGCGCCGCGTGCGACAAGAGAGATGATGTTCTCGGCTCGTTTGCCGGTGAACGTAACGCGTGGGCCAAATCCAGCTTCGCGACAAAGGGAAAGGACGAGCTCGCTTACGAACGAGCCTTGGGGAAGCATGAGGAAATTCTCGTCGATAAGGTCGTCTATCTCGACGGTGTCACGTTCGGCGAGTGGATGGTCGAGCGAAAGGACGGCCACGAGCCGGTCGGTCGTAAAGGGAATCTTTTTGAACTCTGGCTCGATGGCGCCGCTGTCACGGATGAAGGCCAGGTCAATGTCCTCGTGCAGGAGCATGCGCTTGAGTGTGTCGCCCTCGCCTTCGATGAGCTCGACAGAATATGAGGGGTTCGCCTGCTGAAAATCGATGACGGCGTCCGTGATCCCATAAGGGGCCATAATGGGGATAGAACCTACGGTGAGGTGCTCGAGCGGCTCACCTGCGCCTATTTGAATGGCGGCAAGATAGCGGTGCTGAAGCGTCGCAATTTTTTGCGCATAGGGGAGGAGCGCTTCACCTTGCGCGGTGAGTGTTACGTGGCGCTGGCTTCGATCGATGAGCTTGCAGCCGAGCTCGTGCTCCATTGCCATGATGTGCTTGGAGAGGGTTGATTGCGACATGAAAAGCAGCTCCGCCGCATCAAGAAACGTGCGTGACTGCGCTAAGATGGCGAATTCGCCAAAGCGGCTGATATCCATAGGGAGGCCTCCGGTACCCTCATTTTGGCAGGTGGCCTAAACCACGACGCCGTTGCAGTGGTCGATTTCGTGCTGGATGATTTCGGCGGTGTAGCCCGAGAAGTTTTTGATGCGGTGGACGAAGTTCTCGTCCAAATACTCAACCTTAATGCGGCGATAGCGGGTACAGGGACGCTCGCCGATTAGCGAGAGGCATCCTTCGCTTGTCTGATAGGCATTGACCTGCTCAAGAATTTGAGGGTTGTACATCAGGAGCGTCCTGTTGCCGTCCTTTACGCAGATGATGCGTTTGCGCACGCCGATCATGTTGGCGGCGAGGCCCACGCACTCGCGCTCATGCTCGTGGAGTGTATCTAGGAGATCCTGCCCGGTCGCGGCATCGTCGGGGCCCGCGTCTTCGGAAGGCAGGCGCAAAAAGAACTCGGATTTCATGATGGGCTTAATCATGGCGGGCTCCTCATGTCTTATGCTTTCGTGGACTTTTAATAATAGCGCGGAAGGAAAGCTGTGCGTCCGCGTTACAATCTTTCGACGTTGGACCATGTTGCCAGATTCGTCGTGTACGGCGTCTGGCGTAAGTCTAGGGCTCATTTTTCGCCCTGGACTGTTCCTCTGGGGCGATGCGACTGTCGTTCCAAGAGGAAGGAAATGCATGGGGAGCAAATCTCAGCAACAAGTTCAAGTAGCGCCATCGGCCACTGCGGCGATTCTCGTCGTAATGTATATTGCAGCCTTTGTTGCCGCGTTTAACGAGAACATCATTAACGTGGCGTTGCACGACATTATGGCAGCCTTTTCGGTGAGTGCCACCACGGCGCAGTGGCTCGTCTCGGGCTACATGATCGTGACGTCGATCTTTACGGCCATCATGGCCTTCCTGTCCGGCCGTTTCTCGACGCGCAAGCTGCTGTTTTTCGCATGCGGATGCATGGTCGCCGGCGAAGTCCTGTGCCTGTTCGCTCCGTCATTTAGCGTTTTGCTGCCAAGCCGTATTTTGCAGGCTGCGGGATCGGGCATCTTGTTCCCGCTCATGATGAACGTGGTGCTGTCTTGCGCCCCGCGCGAGAAGCTCGGTTTGTATCTGAGCCTGGGCGGCGCCTGCATTACGCTAGGACCGGCGTTTGGACCCGTGATTAGCGGTCTTATGTGCACGTTATTTGGCTGGAGGGCGGTGTTCGTAGTGCCGCTGGTGGGCGGCATTGTGGTCGCTGCGGCGGGCGTTAAGCTTGTTCAGAATGTCGGAGAGCGCTCGAACACCACGCTTGATATTCTGTCGGTTGTTTTGCTCGCCGCCGGCATTACGGCATTCGTGTATTCCGTAGGCGAGTTCTCGACCAATCCGATTGCCGGCATCGTGGCGCTTTTCGCCGCCATTGTGCTGCTCGGCCTGTTTGCGGCCCGTCAGCTCAAGCTCGAGCATCCGGTGCTTAACGTGCGTCCCATGGCGAGCGTTCGTTTTTGGCCCGCGTGCCTGCTTGTGGTGGTGTCGATGATGACGACGTTCTCGATGAGCGTTTTGTTGCCGCTCTATTTTGAGGGCGCATACGGCATGACCGCACTTATTGCGGGCTTGCTCATTTTGCCGGCGATTGCCTGCAACGCCGTGACCTCGATTGTGGGCGGACGCGTGATGGACGCCCGTGGCGCATGGCCGCTGCTGCCGGTCGGCTTTGCCCTGATTGCCGTGGGGCAGACTGCCATCTCGATGACGGCGGTAAGTATGAACATCGGCGTCGTCGTGGCGCTGACCGTTGTGGTGTATGCCGGAGTCGGTTTGGTGCTGAGCCCCTCGCAAACGGCCGGCTTGGAGACGCTACCCGCCGCTGAACATCCTCACGGAACGGCATTGCTTAACACGTGGAATATGATTGCCGCATCGTTTGGCCCGTCGCTGTTTATCGGTCTGCTCTCAAGTTCTGCTGCGACCGCCGGCGCCGCTGGCGCTGCGACAGACGTTGCCCAGGCGATTGGATTTGCAGCTGCCGTGCGTGTAGCGGCTGTAATTGCCGTGGTCGGGTTCGTGGCGTCGCTGGTGTACGCTCGTCGCGAGTCACACATGTCGCATTAATGTGTGCACATAGATTCTGCAGCTAGATTGGATGGCGACACCATAAACTAATGGACGTTTTGCCGAGAGGCATGAATGTTTAAAGCGCAAAGAGTGCGCGACGGGCCCCGCGAATGGGGCGATGATGCCCGAGAGGGCCAAGAAGGAGTCTCATGTCCGAGAACGAAGAGATCATGAACGAGACCGAGAACGAGACCATGGCTGCCGAGGTCGAGGCAGTCGAGACCGTGGAGACCGAAGCTGCCGAGGTTGAGGCTGCTGACGAGGTTTCCGCCGAGGAGGAGGCCGAGGTTGTCGAGGCCGCCGTTGATTACGATGACGAAGAGCTGATGGACAAGATGCAGAAGGCCGCCCGCATGCTGCGTAGCCGTCGCTTTGCTATTTCCAAGGAGGAGGAGGCCAAGGCCGAGCGCATGGCGAACATCGAGCGCGCCATCAAGCTTCTTGACCTCAAGCCCAAGATGGAGCAGAAGGAAATGTCCGACTTGCTGGGCATGCGCCTTCGTGAGCTCGATGGCCTGATGGCTGAGGCCGAGGCTGCCGATCTGGTCGGCCGCATCGACGACGCTGAGGGCGATATGCGCAAGATTGTTGTCTTCGCCGCCGAGGATGCCGCTGAGGGCCTGGTCGAGCTTGCCAACAAGAAGGAGAAGCTCCTGCCCGAGCTTTCTTACGAGGAGGCCACCGAGCTGATGGCCGCTCTCGATAAGGTTATCGCTCCGCTCGTCGCCATGGGCCTGGACGAGGACCGCGGTCCTCGCGGCGGCCGTGACGAGCGCGGTGGCCGTGGCGGCGACCGTGGGTGTCGCGGCGGCTTTGGCGATCGCGGTGGCCGTGGCGGCGACCGTGGCGGTCGCGGTGGCGATCGCGGTGGCCGTGGCGGCTTTGGCGACCGTGGCGGCGACCGTGGCGGTCGCGGCGGCTTTGGCGGCAACCGTGGTGGCTATGGCGATCGCGGTGGCAACCGTGGCGGCTTCGGCGGTAACCGTGGTAACGACCGCGGCGGTCGCGGTGGCGATCGTGGCGGCCGCAACGGCGGCGGCTTCCGCGGCAACCGTTTTTAGTTACGGCGTTTTACCAAACGCCGTAACGGGCCGACGCTGCGCGGGCCGCATTTGGACAATCTGACGTTCAACTTCAAGGGCGCGACCAGAAGGTCAGCGCCCTTTCGTTTCACGTCACCTTGCCTCAAATGCGACCCGCTCGCTGTCCGTCCTCTGCCTGCGGCGCTGTCTTGCTCCGGATGCGGCAGTTAGGGACGTTCCTTTTCTGCCGGTAGTTTGGGACACTCCTTGTAGTCATTGGGGACGTTCTTAAATGACTAGTCGTTGGGGACGTTCTTGTTTGACTAGTCATTCAAGAACGTCCCCAACGACTACGTAGCATGAGAGTGGATAATCTCCCGGTATGAGCCCATATTCATGCTCAAGGTGGGAGATTATCCACTCTCGTTTCGTTTGTTGATTTCGATGCCTACATTTGTAGGAACAGTTCG
>DXLT01000030.1:0-9315 GCA_019414555.1 Collinsella sp. | reverse complement strand
TCCCAGCCACAGGAACGCCACGAGCACCAGCAATGGAATCACGCACGAGGTCACGATCATCACGATGACGCCTTCGATCAGATCGGTCACCTGCCGCACAATTTCATCGGTCATCTGCTTGGCGCCGCTGGTCACCGACGTAACAAGGCTCGAGGCCCCGTCAGTCAACTGCTCGAGCACGTTTTTGGACTCCGTGGTCTCGGATTTTTTCTTGTTCGATTTTGAGCTGGTCTCGGCTGACTTGTCCGTGGCGTCGGCCGCGTCCGCAGCGTCCGCAGCCTTTTGCTCAGCTTGCTCAATACTTACGCGATACGTTTCATCGACCTTCTGCGACACCCATACGCTCGCGGGCACGAGCGCCATGCCGATCACGGCAACCACCAGCACGCGCGTCGCCACACGGCGCAGGACAGCGCTCGTGCTCCAGCGCCCGTGAATGCCGAGCGACACCGCAAAGAGCACCAACGCAAACGGGATTAAGATGCCCAGGCCAACCGACCACAAAATCGTGAGCAAATATTTCTCCAGGTATAGCACGGCAAGCACGATACCAAGGTTGCCTGAAAGCTGTGCGAGCTGCTCGGCAACCGGCGTTCCCGTATCACCCGGCAGCGCGGTAATGCCCGCAGACAGCGCCACGCACGAGGTCGTGAGCGCCAGTACGTTGCCTTTCTTTTGATCGATGACCTCGATGGTGGAGTCCCAAGTTTTGGTATCGGCGAAATGCGGACGAGCTACAAAGCCCGACAGCAGCGCCAGTGCCACAAGCGCAACGATAAAGCCAATCTGCAGCTTTTTGTTTGCGCACACGACATCGGACAGGCTGGGCTGCAGCTCTGTTACCGTCGTGTGCTCGGTTATCTGGACAGGACGCCCATGAGCCATCTCGTGCGCGTCTCTCTTTTGAATCAATCCGTTGTCCGGCATTTGGATACCTCCTCATTCCGGCCTGTATTGCGGATGGAAGTATACCCACCCAGCGAAAAACCGAACGGCAGGACGAACGGAGCGCACCAAGACTGTCTCCTATGCCTAGTCGTTTAAGAACGTCCCCAATGACTATCTCGGGATGAGTTGCGGGGGGAGGACAGAAAAGCTCTGCCGCAGGTAGCGGCAGGGCTTTTGGAAGGGGACGAGTTGTGCAGGCTCGTTAGGCGAGCTTAGCCTCGAGTGCGGCGATGCGCTTATAGGCATCGATGGTAAAGCGGGTCTGCTTCTCCAGGATCATGGTGGTCATGAGAGTATCCTGAGCATGGGCCATGATGAAGGTCATCTCCATCTCGCCGCCGCCGGCCTCCTGCGAAAGCAGCTTGGTCTGCGTGTCGTGGGCACCGATGAGCGCATCGCTGGCATCCTTGTGCAGCTGCTCGGCCTTCTCAAAATCACCCTCGCGAGCAGCATCGAGCGCTGCAAGCAGATCGGTCTGGGCGTCACCTGCGTATGCGACGATCTCGAATCCAACCATCGAGATTTCTTCTTTGGTTGCCATATTGCGTTCCTTTCACATATGAACCAATGGAGAGCATCGCGTCCGGGCATACGCGCTGCGTTCTGTATGGCAGAAACATTAACATTCAAACAAAAAAGAACAACGCAAAACATAATATCAAGCTATGAACGGTCAATTTTCGCCCGTGAACGGTTTCCAAACCATTTCGAACAATATCAAACATGATTAACGGAAACCCAATCAGGACCGCACCCTAACGCAAATCGCGCACCGTATCGCCCTCTACGAGCACGCCGGGGATCAGCATGTGTTCCACGCCAGACACAACGCCCTCGGCGCCGGCAATCTTATCGACTGCCCACATGCCGACACGCTTGTTGTCAAAGCGCACGGTGGCCAGGCGACGATCGGGCACGATGTCGCCCAGACTGTCATCAACACCCACCACGCTCACGTCCTCGGGCACGTGCTTTCCGCGCGACTCGAGTCCGCGAATGCAGCCGTAGGCCATGGCGTCGTTGGAAGCATAAATGGCCGTACAGGTCGGATCGTCCGCCAGAGCCTGACCGGCAGCATACCCGCTCCGTGCCGTCCAATCGCCACGAACGAGTCGCGGTGGCTCAATGCCATGCGCGCGCAATGTCTCGCGCCACCCCTCCTCGCGCTGCATGCCCGAAAGCGAGCGCTCGGGACACGAGATAAAGTGCACGGTCTTGTGTCCCTGCCCCAGCAAGTACTCGACAACCTGGCGTGAGCAATCGAGCTGATCGTTATCGACCGTCGAGCACAGCGGGTGCTCCAGCATGGTAACGAGCACCGTCTGCATACCAGGCAGCGGCTCAAAGGTGCCAAAGTCCGCCGGCATGCGGTTCATGATCACAACCATGCCGTCTACCGGCAGCGCGCTCATGCGCGACGATGCGCTCTCGAGGGTATACGGATGCCCGTCTACTTTAGTGAGGGTGATGGCATAGCCATGTTTGTCGGCCGCGGCGGCAAAGCCCTCCATACGGTCGAGGTTGCCAGTACCGGTAATGTTGAACATGGCGACGCCGACGGTCTTAAACTTGCCACGGCGCAGCGATCGACCGGCAAAATTGGGGCGATACCCCAGCTCGCGCATGGCGGCACGCACGCGTTCCTTGGTCTCGGGGCGCACGCTGGGCGAATCGTGCACGGTGCGCGAGACCGTCTGCTCCGAGACGCCCGCGAGACGCGCCACGTCCTTAACGGAAACCGATTTTTTAACAGCGGCCATAGGTCGATCTTTCTATGTCAACGATGCCATTAGTGGCATCCTGCGCAGTCAAATGAAACGTCTTCAAGTATATCCAACGCCTCCCCCACCATACGCTCACCACCCAAAACCTACCGTTCACCGACATTTTTGCTTCCCCGAACGGCTTTTGTCGCCCAAATGTTAACGTTGCCATTGTGCAAACACAGAGCCACCGGGCGGCTCAAACGTTTACGCGCAAGGAATCGACGGTTCGCAGGCACAGGGACCATCGGTTCGCGTCTTATTTTGTGTCACAAAATGGCAACGTCAACATTTTGGCAACCGAACGCCAAAAGCTACCATCGTTGTTAACCCACCGACTCTTAGGAGCATTGCATGGAGCAACTTATCGCCATCATCGAAAAGGGCCAGCCCTTTTTCAACGCGATCGCCCGCAACAAGTACCTCAAGGCGATTCGCGACGGCTTTATCTCCGTCATCCCCATCATCATCTTCTCGTCCATCTTCTGCCTGGTAGCCTCGGTCCCCAACATCTGGGGTTTCTACTGGCCCGATGACATCAACAACGCCCTGTGGAAGTGCTACAACTACTCCATGGGCATCCTGGCCATCGCCTGCGCCGCCACCACGGCCAAGCACTTCGCCGACGCCCAGAACCGCGATCTGCCCAAGAACAACCAGATCAACTTCATCTCGTGCATGTGCGCGGCCATCATCGGCTTCTTGCTCCTTTCGAGCGACACCATCGCCACGGACGCCGCCAGCGGCTTCAACACCACCTACCTTGGTTCCAAAGGCCTGCTGACCGCCTTTATCGCTGCGTTTGTGACCGGCATCATCTACAAGTTCTTTATCAAGCGCAACATCACCGTCAAGATGCCCGAGCAGGTTCCGCCCAACATCTCGCAGACCTTTAAGGACATCATCCCCTTCTCCGTCTGCATCACCGTCTTTTGGGTCTTTGACATCGTCTTCCGCGCTGCCTTTGGCTTCTGCTTTGCCCAGGGCGTCATCCAGGTGTTCCAGCCCCTGTTCACCGCTGCCGACGGCTACATCGGCCTTGCTGTGATCTACGGCGCCATGAGCCTCTTCTGGTTCGTGGGCGTCCACGGCCCCTCGATCGTCGAGCCCGCCATCGCCGCCGCCCTCGTTGCCAACATGACCGACAACCTGGCTGCGTTCCAGGCCGGCCAGCACGCTTCCGCTGTCCTGACCCAGGGTGCCCAGTACTTCGTCGTCTGCATGGGCGGCACCGGCGCCACGCTTGTCCTGGTCTTTATGTTCTGCTTCCTGGCCAAGTCCCAGGAGATGCGCGCCGTCGGTAAGGCCGCCATCGTTCCCGTGTGCTTTGCCGTTAACGAGCCGCTGCTGTTCGCCGCGCCCATCGTGCTCAACCCCGTCTTCTTTGTCCCGTTTGTCTTTGCCCCGATCGCCAACATCTGGATCCTCAAGATCTTTATCGACTTCTTGGGCATGAACGGCTTTATGTATACCCTGCCCTGGACCGTCCCCGGCCCCATCGGCACCATCATGGGCCTGGGCTTCCAGCCGCTCGCTTTTGTGATGCTCGCCCTTATCCTGGTCGTCGACTTTGCCCTGTACTACCCGTTCTTCCGTGCCTATGACGCCCAGAAGTGCACCGAGGAGGCCGAGATCTCCCAGGAGGAGCTCGCCGCCAAGAACGCCGAGAAGGCCGCCAAGCTCAACGACGCCTTCCAGGGCAAGGCTGACGCCAAGAGCGTTGCCGCCGGCGCTGCTGCCGAGGCTGTAAAGACCGATGCCGCTCCCGCCTCTACCCCCGCTGCCGAGGCTACGGCCGCCAGCGACCTCAACGGCAAGCGCGTGCTCGTACTCTGCCAGGGCGGCGGTACCTCGGGCCTGCTCGCCAACGCGCTGGCCAAGGCTGCCAGGGAGCGCGGTATTAACCTCGAGACCGCTGCCGAGGCCTATGGCAACCACGTTGACATGCTCCCCGACTTTGACCTGGTCGTCCTGGCCCCGCAGGCCGCAAGCTACCTGGCCGACCTTCAGAAGGACTGCGAGCGCGTGGGCAACAAGTGCGTCGCCTGCCGTGGCAAGCAGTACATCGAGCTCTCCCAGAACGGCGACAAGTCTCTCGCCTTCGTAAGCGAGCAACTCTCGAAGTAAGTAACGCTCAGGGCCAGCCGACCATCCAAGACCGGCTGGCCCTTCGATTTAGACGATTGGATCATCATGTCCGTTAACCCTGCTAGCGTCACTAACCCGCCTGCGCAGTTTCCCGAGGACTTTGTCTTTGGCGGCGCCACTGCTGCCTACCAGGTAGAGGGCGAGACCCGCACTCACGGTAAGGGCAAGGTTGCCTGGGACGACTTCCTGGAGGCCCAGGGGCGCTTTTCCCCCGATCCCGCTTCGGACTTCTACAACCAGTACCCCGTCGATCTGGAACTGTGCGAGGAGTTTGGCATCAACGGCATCCGCCTCTCCATCGCCTGGAGCCGCATCTTCCCCAACGGCACCGGCGAGATCAACCCCGAGGGCGTCCAGTTCTACCACGACCTCTTCGCCGAATGCCATAAGCACCATGTTGAGCCGTTCGTCACGCTGCATCACTTTGACACGCCGCTGCCCCTCTTTGAGAAGGGCGACTTCCTCAACCGCGAGACCATCGACGCCTTTGTGGACTTTGCCACCTTCTGCTTTAAGGAGTACGCCGACCAGGTTACCTACTGGTTCACCTTTAACGAAATCTGGGCCGACGCCTCCAACACCTACATCGAGGGCACCTTCCCCGGCGGCGTCAAAGCTCATCTGGCCGAGGCCTTCCAGTGCGAGCACAACATGATGCTCGCCCACGCCAAGGCCGTGCTGGCCTTCCACAACGGCGGCTTTAGGGGCAAGATCGGCGTCATCCAGTCGTTGGAGTTTAAGTATCCGCTCAACGAGAACGACCCCGCCGACATCAAAGCCGCCAACAACGAGCACGTGCTGCAAAACCAGTTCTTGCTCGACGCGACGTTCCGCGGCGACTACGCGCCCGACACCCTCGAGTGCGCCAACCGCCTGGCGGCCATCTCGGGCGGCACCATCGAGATCCCGGACGAGGATCTGAAAATCATGCGCGAGGCCGCGCTCTACAACGACTACCTGGGCGTTAACAACTACCAGTGCCGCTTTTTGAAGGCTTACGACGGCGAGAACGACCTGCACCACAACGGTACGGGTGAGAAGGGCACCGGCCGCTGGCGCGTCAAGGGTATTGGCGAGCACGTGAACAAGCCCGGCATCCCCACCACCGACTGGGACTGGATCATCTATCCCGAGGGCCTGTTCGATCTGCTCGTCTACATTAAGCAGCGCTACCCCAACTACAAGCAAATCTTCATCACCGAGAACGGCATGGGCTACAAGGACCCCTACAAGGACGGTTTTGTGGACGACCAGCCGCGCATCGACTACATCGAGCAGCACCTGCGCTGGCTGCTCAAGGCCATGGAGGTGGGTGTCAACGTGGGCGGTTATTTCCTGTGGAGCCTGCAGGATCAGTTCTCCTGGACCAATGGCTACAACAAGCGTTATGGCTTCTTCTACGTTGACTTTGAAACCCAGAAGCGCACGCCCAAGGCAAGCGCCTACTGGTACAAGCACGTGGCGCAGACCCGTCGTCTGGACTAGCGGCTTGCGGGGTTGTCTGCCCACATAACCTGTCCCCATTTCTCAGCCGGGGGCGGCACGTCACACGACGCGCCGCCCCCGGCCTTTTTTGGGCAGACCGTACCGCACGTTTGTCTCAATCTGTAACATCTAGCCGAGTTTTTCGCTCCAAGCTGTTACAGATCGAGACAAACAGAACGCCCGAGCAGAAAGATCTCAATCTGTAACATCTAGCTGAGATTTTCGGCCCTACCTGTTACGGGTTGAGATGAACGAGCCGAGCACGTCTACGCCCGCAGGTCTTTCACGCTGGAACGCTCGACCAACACGCCCGAGACGAGCGTACGGCTTCTGGAGCTCGGGGCTTCCAGACCTGCGACGACCTCGTTAAGCGCACGGATGCCCAGCTCGCGGTGGCGAAACTTCACCGACGTCAGAATCGAGTTGGGAATCGTCTTGTAGAGCTCATCGTCGAAGCCGATCACGGACACGTCGTCGGGCACACTGAGCCCTTTGTCACGTAGAGCCATCATCACGCCGTTTGCCATGCAGTCGTTAGCAGCGAGGACCGCCGTGCAATCGGGTTTATCGGCAAGCACAAGGCCCGCGGCATAGCCACTATCCGCATTCCAATCGCCTTGCAGAGGCTCGGGCGGCTCAATGCCACGCGCCTCGAGTGCCGCACGCCAACCTTTCATACGGCACTGGCTCGACAGCGACTCTTTCTTACCCGAAACGAAATACACGTTCTTGTGACCATGATCCAAGAAGTACTCGCACGCCATGCGCGCGCCACCCTCTTGATCGTCACTAACGGTAGAGCAGGTAGGATGCTCCATCGGCGTGATAATCACCGTCTTGAGGTCTTTCGGTGCCTCAAAAGTATCAAAGTCATCGACCATCTGACGCAGGTTGAAGATCATGCCATCAACAGGCAGCTGCGACATCCTACGCGCCGCTTCGGCAAGGGTCATCTTCTCCCCCGCGCGCTTCTTAATCATCGTGAGCGCAAAGCCGCGTTCTTCGGCGGCATCGGCGATACCGTCAATCATGTCCACGGCGCCGCCCAACAAGTGGAACATCACCACGCCGATGCACCCGTAACGGCCCAACTTGAGTGAACGCGCGGCAAAGTTGGCTCGAAACCCGAGCGCCTCCATTGCCGAATGGACCTTATCGCGTGTCGACTCTCGCACGCTATCGGGCTCGTTGATCACGCGCGACACCGTCTT
Organism: Collinsella sp.; assembly: GCA_019414555.1. GTDB lineage: Bacteria > Actinomycetota > Coriobacteriia > Coriobacteriales > Coriobacteriaceae > Collinsella. Next base: position 1,760 of record DXLT01000030.1, on the reverse strand, counting down.
GAGAGAAACGCCCGCGGCAACTGCCACATCATTCATTGAGACATTTTTCTTGTCCATCGTTGCCACTACTTCTCCAGTCGGTTTTACATCGCTTGTTTTTTGCGTTCTAGCATACACTACCTGCCCGACTGACAAATCAGCCGTTTATCGGACAATATCGACCGTTCACCCGTAAATCCTTGTTGCTCTTCCAAAAATGTCTTACGTTGTCATTAACGAAATGACAACGTTGTCATTTCGTTAATGCCTTCCTTAAGCAGGAAGGTTTCCGGGCAGTCCTGACCATCCATCGACGACCAGTTCCATCCACATGCGTCGCGCATTAAGTAGCAAAGGAGCTCTATGGACGCCATCGTAAAGATGCTCGAAAAGCATCAACCGTTCTTTGAGAAGATCTCGAGGAACGTCTACCTCCAGGCCATTAAGGACGGATTCCTTGGGTGCATGCCCATCGTCCTCACCTCTTCGATCTTCCTGCTGATCGCCACCCTTCCCGGCGTAGTCGGCATCACGCTGCCCCAGCCGCTTATCGACTGGTGCAACAAGCTGTACAACTTCACCATGGGCGTTATGGGCATCATGGTTGCTGGCACCACTGCCAAGAACTTCACGGCTTCCATGAACCGTCGCATGCCCGCCGGCAAAGTGCTCAACGACGGTTCCACCATGGTGGCCGCCCAGTGCAGCATGCTGCTGCTCGCCGTTACGCAGTTCACCACCAAGTTCAACGGCTCCGAACTTTCGGTCTTCGATTGCACCAGCATGGGCACGCGCGGTCTGTTCTCGGCCTATATCGCCGCGTTCATCACCGTGTGGGTCTACAAATTCTGCGTCTCGCGCGATCTGACCATTAAGCTGCCCAAGGAGGTCCCGGGCGCCATCGCTCAGAACTTCCGCGATATTATCCCCTTTGGCGGCGCCGTCATCATCTGCGGCATCATCGATGTCGTCGTGCGCAACCTCATGGGCGTTCCGTTCTCCGAGCTGCTTATCAAACTGCTCTCCCCGCTCTTTACCGCTGCAGAAACCTATCCTGGCCTTATCCTTATCCAGGCAGCCACCGCGTTCTTCTGGTTCATCGGCGTCCACGGCCCCTCGATCGTCCAGCCGGGCATCGACCCCATCCGTCTTGCCAACCAGGCCGAGAACCTGCAGGTTCTGCTGGCAGGCGGCCACCCCGCCCACTCCCTCACCTTTAACATGTCGCTCGTGGGTGAGTTCGGCGGCACCGGCGCCACGTTCATCGTGCCGCTTCTGCTGATTCTCTTCATGAAGTCCAAGCAGCTCAAAGCCGTCGGTAAGGCCTCGATTGTCCCTGTTGCCTTCGCCGTCAACGAACCGCTGCTCTTTGGCGCGCCGATGATCCTTAACCCCTACATGCTCATCCCCTTTGTTGCCGCCGGCTGCGTCAACGTGAGTGTTGCCAAGTTCTTTATCGACAATGTGGGTATGAACGGCTTCTCCTTCGTGGTGCCTTGGGCTACCCCTGCCCCCATCGGCATCTTCATCACCACGAACTTCCAGCTTATCGCCCTGGTATTTGTCGCGATCATCATCTTGCTGGACGCCATCATCTACCTGCCGTTCTTGAAGGCATACGATAAGCTGCTCTGCGACCAGGAGGCCGAGCGCGCCGCCGAGCTGGGACTCGAGTCCGATGGTGCCGCTTCCGTCGCCGCCAACGCCTCTACGCCCGCTGTCGAGCAGGCCACCGCTTCCGTCGAGACGACCGTTGCCGCCGCCGACAGCAAGCCTGTCGC
>DXLT01000003.1:25771-26077 GCA_019414555.1 Collinsella sp. | reverse complement strand
CCTCGGGCGTATGCACGCGACCCTCGCAAATGATGGGAAGGCCGGGGAATTCCTCGGTCGCCTGACGCAGGAGCGGCAGATCGGGGCCATCGGCCATGGTGCAGTCGATGGCGGCGACACCGTGAGAAAGCGTGGTGGATACAAGGTCGAAGCCCATATCAACCGCACGGCGAATGTCCTCGATGGTGGCACAATCCGCCATCAGGAGCACACCCTCCTCGTGCAGCGGGCGGAAGGTATCCTCGACCGACTTGCCGTCGGGACGCGGGCGATCGGTGGCGTCGATCGCCACGATATCGGCACCGG
>DXLT01000003.1:9867-25761 GCA_019414555.1 Collinsella sp. | reverse complement strand
ATGTAAACGCCCTCGTGCCCATCCTTCCACAGGCCGATGACGGGAACCTCACAGCGACCCTTAATGGCGGCAATGTCGGCAAGGCCCTGGCAGCGAATGGCGGCGGCGCCACCGAGCTCGCAAGCGCGAGACATTTGAGCCATGGTCTCGGGCGTACGAAGCGGCTCGCCCATATACGCCTGAACGCTCACGACGAGCTTGCCCTTCAGGGATTGAATCAAAGGATCGACGGTCATAAGGCTGTAACCTTTCTCGGAACAGCCTCCCGAGGCGTGTTGTCTCGGGAGGCTCCTACAGAAGATACGTTTACTTCAACGAGGCAAGAAGATGCTCAGCGGCACCGATGAGCGGAGCATCGCCCTCCAGAGAACCGATGAGGATCGGCGTGTCCTGAAGCGGATCGAGCGCCTGGCTGGCATAGCCCTCGTGCACCGAATCCTTCCACGTCTGCGAACGCCAATCGGGACCTTGGTGAATCACGCCGCCCGAAAGCACGATGACCTCTGGGTCCAGGATGTTAGCGAGCGAGCCCAAGCTGGCCCCCAGCGCAAAGCCGGCGTCATGGATAACCTCGGTCGCCTTTGCGTCGCCCGCACGGCACAGGTCGTTCACATCGCGACCGACCGAAGGACGACTGGGGTCGACGCGACCAAAGCGCTCATCGTACATACGACCAATGGAAGTGCCCGAAGCAACCGACTCAAGATGGCCGGAACGCCCGCAGGCGCAGGGAATGCCGGCGGCAGCCGAGCACTCGATGTGGCCCATATGGCCGGCAGCACCATGGAAGCCCTGCATCACGCGGCCGTTCTCGACATATGCGCCGCCGATGCCCGTGCCGATGCCCAGGCACAAGACGGAGAACTTGCCCTTGCCGACGCCCCAGTGGGCCTCGCCCAGAGCATGAGCCTGCACGTCGCCCACAACGGCAACGGGGAGACCAAGGTCCTCGCGCAGACGCGGCCCCAACTGAACGCCGGACCAGCCGGGCATGATCTCGTTGGCATACGCGATGGCGCCCGTCTTGGGATCGACGACGCCGGCGGCACCAATGCCGACGCCAAGGACCTCGACATCGGGATTCGCCTCGAGAGCAGCCTTGATGGACGCCTCGATACGCTGGAAGACGGCCTCGCCGCCCTCTTGGGCCTCGGTGGGAACCTCGGCCTCAAAAACGGGATGGGGCACACTACCGTCAGCCGGGTACTCCATGATGGCAGTCGCGATCTTAGTTCCGCCGATATCAACGGAGCAAATGTACTTGTTCTCCATGTCGCTCTCCTTAGGAGATAAAAACAACTACAGGAAATGCGCCGTCAGGCTAGCCGTCACAGCGCGGTAAAGGTTTTCCAGGCGCCCGAGATCGCCGAGAAACCGTGTGGCCATTGACCTAATGGGTCATGGCCGCACGGTTGAACGGCGAGGTCGGGTGCCCGGGAAAGCTTTACAGGAGACCGTTGTCCTGAAGGACCTTCTTAATCGCCTCGACGTTCTCGCCGGTCATGGCCTTCACCGGGCGCGGCATGGTCGGGCTGTCGAAGATGCCCATGAGGTTCATAGCGGTCTTGAAGGCACCGACGCCACCGGCATAGCCCTGGACGCCCGAGGTGACATCCCAGATGTGCGAAATCTCATTGAGGCGGTCCTGCTCGGCCTTGACGGTAGCCCAGTCACCAGCCTGAGCGGCCTTCCACTGACGCACGTAGCCCTCGGGCTCAACGTTGGCGAGACCCGGGACGGAACCGTCGGCGCCACCGAGGTAGGCGCCGTCGACAACAACCTCGTGACCGGTGAGAATGCTCATCGGATGGCCGTTCTTCTCGTTCTCCTGAACGAGGTAGCGGAACGAGATGTCATCACCCGAGGAATCCTTGACGCCGGCCAGAACGCCCTCGGCGCCGAGCTTGGCAAGGAGCTTCCAGGGGAGCTTGGTGTGAACGCAGACGGGAATGTCATAGGCAAAGATGGGCAGGTCGAGCTCCTCGTGCAGGATGCGGAAGTGCTCCTCAACCTCGGTCATGCCCTGCAGGGCATAGAACGGGCAGGTGGCGACAAGCGCATCGGCGCCCAGCTCCTGAGCGACCTTGCCGTGCTCGATCATGCGCTCGGTCTCGGTGTCGATGATGCCGACCAGAACGGGAACACGGTGGTCGACGATACGAACGGCCTCGGCGATAATCTGGCGACGGCGCTCGTCGGTGGAGAAGACGACCTCGCCCGAGGATCCCAAGAAGAACAGGCCATCGACGCCGGCATCGATCATGCGGTTGATGCTGCGCTCAAAGGAGACAACATCGAGCTGGTGGTCTTCGGTATCGGGAACAACGACGGGAGGGATAACGCCGGTGAATTTCTGAGTTGCCACAAGAATCTCCTTAGTTGTCTGGCGGGCAGCCCTATGCCGCCCACTCTTGTTGGCAGTGTCCAGGCCGTCTAGGCCAAAGAACACGGGTAGAACGTTTGGTTAAAGAAGTCGACGACTCCGTTTTCGAACGCATTGATGCGCTCGTGAGCGTATTTTGCATAGATGATATGCCTCCGGTCACACTCAAGACCGTTGAATACGGCAAACTGATCCTTGGGATCGCTCACGGTATCCATAAGCGATGTGCCCATGAGCACCGATCCGCGCACCCGAGGCGACAGCGCCTCGAGGCCGCCAGGAAGCGGATTGGCAACCGCCGTGCAGGCGAGGCCCCGCTCGTCCAGAGCAGAAACCGCCAGCGCGACTCCGCCGCCAAGACCCTCGCCCCATGCAAAGATGCGGTCGGGGTCCATGCCATCAAGATTGCGCGCCACCTTCGCCAGCGCGCAACCCCAACGGACGCGCTCGACAAAAGCGGGCGAAGAAATCCCCCGCTGCAGGTCGTCCGCACCAGCAACATCGTCATCCAGCGCAAGGACGGCATACCCCATGGCGGCAAATCTCGTCATGTGATGCCAGCCGCGCACAGGCCGATCGATGTCGTGGAACATCAGACACAACGGCACGCGCTCAGATACTCGGGCACGACCGACAGGCTCGATCAAACGAGCGTGAATCGCATCGTCACCGAGCTCAAAGGAGACCTCCGAGTAACGGGCACAGGGGTTAACAAAGTCAATCGCCGTAATGGCCAGGCCTTGAATCTCAAGATTCGAAGCGCATGTCTCTAAATCGGAAACATCTGCTTGGACATCACCGCGCCAGCCTCGATATTCTGCGAGCCTTGACGAAACCGTTCCAGGAATTCCCACGAGCCCGGGGACAATCAGCTCATTGACATTGCTCTCGCACTTAGACATGAGCCTCCCCTCCCTTGCAGAAAAACGGAATGATCAGATCGTCAAAATCCTGAATCTCCTCGTGGCCAAAGCCTTCAAAGAACTCATGACGCTTTTCACAGGTCAGGTTGTTATAGACCGCAAACTGCGTAGCTGGCGGACAGACGATATCGGCTGTGCCGGTGCCAAACAGCACGGGGCATTTGACCATAGGGGCAAAGTTCTTGGAATCGAAGTACTCCAGCTTGGCATAGGCTTCGTCAATACGAGTCGAGTCCTCGTCAAACCAGCGAGACCAATAGCGCAGGCCCTCGTAGGCAATGTCGTCGGCATCCAAATCCCAGACCAGGCGGAAATCTGACAGGAAGGGATAGAGGATGGCGGCACGATTGATAAGCTCGCTGTTAAGCGCACAGGTCGCAATGCCCAAACCGCCGCCCTGCGACGCGCCGTTCACAAACACACGGGAAAGATCGATGCCCTCGAGCTCGCGAACGATGCGGCACAGGATGCGAATATCTTGGTGCAAGCGGACATAGTAGAGGTTGGCCGGGTCGCCGTCGATACCGGCGACGATATGACCGGCAACCGTTGTGCCCTCAAATCCACCAATGTCCTCGGAGGGACCTCCTTGGCCGGGGCAGTCGAGGGCGATGAGTGCCATGCCCATGCCCGCAAACGACGCCTGCTCAAACCAGCTGCGGCTTGCACCCGGATACCCATGGAACTGAAGCACCAATGGCACGGGCTCGTCCGAGACAGGTTTAAGGTACTTGGCATGCAGGCGCGCGCCACACATGCCGGTATACCAGAGGTCGAAAAGCTGGCAGGTCGCGGCATCGGCGACCGATGCCGTCTCGATCGCATAGTCAAGCCCGACGGCGTCGGCCTCGGCCATGCGATCCTTCCAAAAGAGATCGAAATCTGATGGACGGGGCATGGCGCCTCGGTATTCACCAAATTGATGTTGTAGCTCCTGAGCACTTGGCATGGCTCGTGAACCCAACCTTTCGAAATCGCAACGGAGGTGCGCCCGGCAAGGGAACCGGGCGCACGGGAGGGAAAGCGAGGCTACTCGCCGAGCTTGGGATGCAGCAGCGACGGCGCAGCGCCGAGCAGCATCTTGGTGTAGGGGTCCTGGGGGTGCTGGAAGACCTGCTTGGCCTCGCCCTGCTCGACGATCCTGCCACCATTCATAACGATGATGTCGTCAGAGATATAGCGGACCGTCTGGATGTCATGGCTGATGAACACCATGGCCAGGCCGAGCTCCTTCTTAAGGTCGGTTAACAGGTTCAGAATCTGTGCGCGGACCGAAACGTCCAGAGCCGTGGTGGGCTCGTCGGCGATGATGGCATCGGGGTTCAGCGACAGGGCACGGGCAATTGCGACGCGCTGACGCTGGCCGCCCGAAAGCTGACCGGGAAGAACCTCGGCGGCGGAGCTGGGCAGACCGGTGAGCTCCAGGAGCTCCTTGACGCGCTTCTCCTGCTCGGCCTCAGTACCCAGGTTGTGGACGCGCATGGGGTCGAGCAGCTGCTCGCGAACGACCATGCGGGGATTGAGCGCCGTGGCCGGGTTCTGGAACACGACTGAGATGACGCGACCCATGTGGCGACGGTCCTCGGCGGTACGTTTGGTAACGTCCTTGCCCTTAAAGTAGACCTTGCCGCTCGTGGGGGCCTGCAGGCCGCACATGACGTTGGCGGTGGTGGACTTACCGCAACCGGACTCGCCGACGATGCCGATCGTCTGACCGGGCATGAGCTTAATCGTTACACCCTGGACGGCGTGAACCAGGTTGGGGTGCAGAATCGAGCCGGTACGGGTCCTAAAGGTGACGTGGACGTCATCAAGGAAGATGATCGGCTCGACGCCGTTGACTGCGGTCTCGCTCATCTACATCACCTCCGCGTGAGGGGTCAAACCATTTGCCTTGAGCACCTCGTCGGGGAGCTCGGAATAGAAGTGCTCGGTACCGGGCACGCGCTTGAAGACCGGACGGGTGTCCAGGCCAATACGCGGATGGCTCGAGCGGGGCGCGAAGCGATCGCCCTTGGGGAAATCGCGCGGGCTCGGAACGGCGCCGGGCACCTGGTGCAGGCGACCCGAACCGCTCTCGATGGACAGAACGGAACCCAGAAGACCGCGGGTGTACTCGTGGATCGGGTTGGTGAGCAGCTCCTTGGTGGGTGCCTGCTCGATAACCTGGCCAGCGTACATAACCGTGATGTTATGGGCAACCTCGGCGACCAGAGCCAGGTCATGCGAAACGAAGATCATGGCAAAGCCGAGCTTGGCCTGAAGATCGTTGAGCAGCTTGATGACCTGCTTCTGGACGGTAACGTCCAGAGCGGTCGTGGGCTCGTCGCAGATGACCAGCTTGGGGTCGCGGGTAAGGGCCATAGCGATCAGGACACGCTGACGCTGGCCGCCGGAAAGCTCGTGCGGATAGCTCTCGAGCGTGCGCTTGGGATCGAGGCCGACGAGCTCCAGGAGCTCCTCGGCGCTGCGGGTTCCGCCGCGCTTGGTGAGCTGCTTCATCTGGGCAGAGATGAGCATGGAGGGGTTGAGCGAGGACAGGGCGTCCTGATAGACCATAGCGATATCGGTACCGCGCAGGCCGAACCACTCCTTCTTGCTCATCTTGAGCAGGTCACGGCCCTCCCAGAGGACCTCGCCGGAAAGGTGCTCGTCCTCATCGGTCAGGCCCATGATGGCCAGCGTGGTGATGGACTTACCGCAACCGGACTCGCCCACCAGGCCCATGGTCTGACCAGGACGGACGTCAAAGTTGACATGGTCGACGACGTTGATATCACCGTGATGCTCAAACTGAATGCAGAAGTCACGGACCGAGAGAATCGGTTCAACAGACTCGTCGGGCACATGGCGATCGTCACGCTTGAGCTCGACATCGCGCAGGGCGCCAAGGCGAGCGGAGAGGGACTGGGCCTGCTCCTTGTAGGCGCGAACGGGGTCGGAGACCAGCAGGTCGGCCTCGCGACGCTTGGAGGAATCGGTAGGATCCAGGGCGGCGGAGGGGGCAGCGGCCATGGCGTCGGTAATGCCCTCGGAGAGGATGTTAAGCGCCAGGCAGGTGATCATGATGGCCAGGCCCGGGAACAGCGCCTGCCACCAACGGCCGGCGAGCACGCCGCCGCGGGCGTCGGCGAGGATGTTGCCCCAGGTAGCGGTGGGCTCCTGGATACCAGCGCCGATGAAGGTCAACGAGGCCTCGAAGATGATGGCGTCGGCGACCAGGGTAACGGTGAAGACCATAATCGGGGCGATGCAGTTACGCAGAACATGCTTGATCAAAATCCACGGAGCCTTGGCGCCGGAAACGATGACCGCGCGGACATAGTCCTCGCCGTACTCGGACACGATGTTGGCGCGCACGATACGGGCAATCTGCGGAGTGTACATAAAGCCAATGGCGAAGATGATCGACGGCACGGAGTTGCCCAGGATGGAGACAAAGACGGCCGCGAGGGCGATGCCCGGGATGGACATGATGATGTCCAAGATACGCATGATCGTCTCGGAGACGGCCTTGCGCGAAACCGCTGCAAGGGCGCCCACGACCGAGCCGCAGACCAGAGCCATGGCAGTGGCGCCAAAGCCGATAATCAGCGAGTAACGACCACCGTAGAGCATACGCGACAGAATGTCGCGACCCTTATCGTCGGTACCGAAGATAAATCCGTTGCCGGGAGCCTGGCGAGCCGTAAAAATCTCGACCGGGCTATAGGGGGCAAGAAGGGGCGCCAGGATCGCAGTCAGGGCGACCAGCACCAGCACGACGGCGGCAATCTTAGAAGATAGCGTCATCTTCTTCCAGCCACCGAGCTTGAGCCCCTTGGAGGCAGCCTTCTCGAGCTGCTCGGTTTGCTTCTCTCGAATCTTTACCATAATCTACACCGTCCTGATGCGCGGGTTGATGAGCAGGTAGAGCATGTCAACCACGATGTTGATGATGATGAAGGCGAGAGCAACGACGATGACGACGCCCTGAACCAGGTTCGCCTCGTTGCCCTGAACGCCCTGCAGAATCGCGGTGCCCATGCCGGGGAGGTTGAAGATAACCTCGATGACGACGGCGCCGCCCATGAGGTAACCGATCTTAAGACCGAGGGTGGTGACCGGGGTGATCAGCGCATTGCGAAGAACGTTGATGCCGACGACGACCTTCTCGGGAACGCCGGCGCCACGAGCCATACGGACATAGTCCTTGTCGAGCTCCTCGACCATGGCGGTACGCACGATACGAGTCATCTGGCCCGTCAGCGGAAATGCCAAGGCGATAGCGGGCATGATCATACGTCCCAGATAGCCAACCGGATTCGTGGTGAAGTGAGGCAGAGCACCCGATGCCGGGAGCACCTTAAGGTAGGAAGAGAACAGCAGGATCAACAGAACGGCAAGCCAGAACGACGGGGTTGCCAAGCCGGCGATGGAAAAGACGCGGATCACTTGGTCCGGCCATTTGTCGCGATACAGTGCCGCGATGACGCCGAGCAAAAACGAAACGACCGCACCGATGGCAAGACCGATGAAGGTCAGCTGCATCGTGACGGGCAGGGCCGTGGAGATGCGCTTGGCAACGGAGTTGCGAGCAGCACCATAGGTGCCCATGTCGCCATGGATCAAATCGCCCATATAGCGCACGTAGCGCACGGGCCAGGGGTCGTCCAGACCATACTTCTCATGGTACTCGGCAACCGCCTCGGGCGAGGCGCCGTCACCCAACGCCGTGTAGGCGGGGTCGGTCTTGGAGAACGACATAAGGAAGAACACCAGGACGGTGACGCCCAATGCCATGATCGGCAGCGCCACAAGACGCCTTCCAATCAAACGTAGCAAGTTGTTCACGTTCTCTCCCCTTTCTTTTGTCGGTAGGACCAACTGGTATATGAGTACGGATACTCATTACAAGACCCGAGCGACATCGTTGCCGCCCGGGTCTTTGTTTCAACTATGAGGATACGGTCCCAACGACCGACATCCTGCATACAGACTCAAGCGAGTCTTACGCCTTGACGGTCGCAACGCCCCTGAAGGACATGCTCGTCGTGCCGATGCCCTTGAAGCCATCGAGGGCCTCGCCGTTGGGCGCAGTGGACGGATCGTCCCAGGAAGCGGAGACGGTCTTGACGTGGACAACGGGGTACAGAACGGCGTTGTCGGCGATGATGTCGAAGCACTCGTTCCACTTCTTCTGCTGCTCGTCGCCCTCGGCGGCAAGAGCCTCGTCCATGAGACCGTGAAGCTTCTGCCACTCAGCGGACTCCTTCCACGGGCAACGGGTCTGCATCCAGACGTTGTCGCCATACCACCAGTTGAGCAGCAGGTCGGGGTCAGCGCCGAAGCAGGAAGGATCGCCAGGGGCAAGGAGGATATCGTAGGCCTCGCCGCCGTCGATGGCAGCGTAGGTGGCCGGCGAGGTATCGGTCTGGATGGTCACCTCAAAGCCGAGAGCGTCGAGGTCGTTCTTGACCTGGGCGGCCATGCCCTTGATCTGCTCGTTGTCGGTGGTGCGCAGGGTGATGGCACCCGGGGTGATGCCGGACTCCTCGATGAGCTTCTTAGCCTTCTTGGCGTCGGTCTTGTACACCGTGGAAGCCTCATGATAATTGGTGAAGCTCTTGGGCAGGTAGCAGCTGGCAGCGGTGGCAAGGCCGGCAAAGGTGTTGCTGACCATCTTCTCGGTGTCGAGCGCATACATGACAGCCTGACGGACCTTGACGTTGTTCCAAGGCTCCTTGGCGACGTTGAACATGATGAAGCGGGTGCCGAAACCCTGAACGTTATCGATCTTGCAGCCGGCGCTCTCGAGCTGGTCGACGGCGTCAGCGGTAACGAGCTCCATAACGAGCGTGGAGCCCTCCTGCTGAGCGGTAACGCGAGCGGTGGGGTCGGTCAGGATGCTGTACTGGATCTTCTTATCCTCGGCAGCATACTCACCGTTGTACTCGGGGTTGGGAACCAGGGTGATCTCGGTATCGGAGATAGAGTCGTACATCCAGGGGCCGGAGCCGATCGGCTGCTTGGCGCGATCCTCCTCGGTCTGGGTGGCCGGGGTAACGCGGATGATGGCAAGACGATCCTTGAGCAGAGAGAAGTTGGGGACCTTGGTCTTGACCGTCACGGTGCTGGCGTCCTTAGCCTCGATGGACTCGAAGGGCTGGAAGAACGGAGCATAGGTAGCGGAAGCGGCGCAAGCGGTGTAGGAGGCAACGACATCGTCAGCGGTGACCTCGGTGCCATCGGAGAACTTGGCGCCCTTGCGGATGGTAACCTCGAAAGTGGTGTCGTCCACAGACTTGGGATCGTCGGTGGCGAGCTCGTTGAAGGTGCTGTAGTCGTGGTAATCGATGCCGTAGAGGCCCTCGACGACGTGCCAGTTAGCACCCAGGCCCACAGCGGAGCCGGTGCTGGCGGGGTCGAAGCTGGACGGAGCGTAAGCGGAACCAGCGGTGATCACGCCGCCGCCACGGTTGGCGGAATCGGTGGAACCGGAAGCGGAACCCTCGTCGCTAGAGCTGCCACCGCAGCCGGTGAGACCAAGCCCTGCGACAGCAGCGACGCTGCCGGTGAGGCCGAGGAACGAACGCCTGGACATACCCTTGTTGATGATGGCCATGTCTTCTCCTATCAATAGAGAATCTTACCCGGGAGCACCTAGACTTGCCCCCGCGCAACTTGCGGACGATATATACCTTACCTACCGACAAACCCAACTTGGGTGCCGCGCTCGGCGACCGATACATACATACGCTTGAACGGTATTTACTACCGTTCACCGAATTCATTGACAAACGATTCGACAGACAGTATGTATCGACGAGGTGAGATATCAGTCTTCGTCAACCCGCAGGATAGCAGGGTTATTCACCATGGCTAGTCAAACGTTTTAGCGTTAATAAAACCCGAAATCAGCAGGTAATCGCCGCGAAATAAATGATTGAAAATCAGCCAATCATGTATATCAGTTGTTTAGAAGCGCGTTTAGTTTTCGGAACGGCTGGCCGATGCTTGGGCGCGCTCGGCATTCCATGCAACAAGTGCCTCGTGGACCGCTTTGGCGACATCGGCCGGAACGCCTCGAACTTCCGCAATCTCCTGCTCGCTTGCCGCGCGCAAACGCTTCATCGAGCCAAAATGGCGCATAATGGCACGTTTTCTGGTGGGTCCCACGCCCGGAACGTCGTCAAGCACCGAAACCGTCATAGCCTTATCGCGCAACTCGCGATGGAACGTAATCGCAAATCGGTGGGATTCATCGCGAACCTGCTTGATCAGATAAAGCGAAGCGGAGCCGGTCGGCAGCACGACGGGGGTCTCGTCCCACGGCACGAAAACTTCCTCATCGGCCTTTGCCAAGCCACAAACTGGTATATCGAGGCCAAGCGCCTCAAGTTGCTTAATTGCAGCGGTCAATTGCGGTTTGCCGCCATCGACAACGAGCAAATCGGGGCGCGAGCCAAAGCGCTCGTCCGCCATGCGCTCGGGAGCATAGCGACGCCCCAGAACCTCGGACATCGATACGAAGTCGTTCGCCTCGTCCAATTCGGCCTGAATTTTAAAGCGACGATACTGGCCCTTGTCGGCACGGCCGTTGGTAAATACCACCATCGAAGCGACGGTAAAGGTGCCGTGCAACGTCGAGATATCGAAGCACTCGATGCGCAACGGCGGCGCAGGCAGCGCCAGCGCGCTTTCGAGCTCCAGGAGCGCCTGATTAGTGCGATCGTCAGCATACCCCGTGCGCATCATGTAGCGCATGAGGGCATGGCGCGCATTTTTGGAAGCCATATCGAGCAGGCGGTGCTTTTCGCCGCGCTGCGGCCTATGGAGATGGCAAGAGCGTTCGCGCTTGCCCGCAAGCCACTCCCCCAACGCTTCGGCGTCCTCAAGCTCGACAGAGAGATTGATCTCGGCTGGAATATCAGCCGTCTCGTCGTAATAGCGCTTAAGAAAGCCCGATTGAAGCTCTTCCTCGTCGACATCCAGGCCTTTATCGAGGATGAACTCACAAGTTCGAACCGTTCGGCCCTCGCGAACGACAAAGACACAGGCGGCAGAGATAGTCTCTTCGCGATAGAAGCCGATGACGTCGATATCGACGCTCGATGGAAAAACGACCTGTTGGCGATCGTCCAGGCCCCTAATGACTTCCAGGCGACGCTTGACGCGCGCCGCACGCTCAAAATCGAGCGTCTCGGCTGCCTCCGTCATCTCGGACGTAAGCTCGTCAACGACATCCTTGCGATGGCCCGACAAGAAACGTTCGACACGTTTGACGTTCTTGGCATAGTCGGCAGGGGAAATCGCGCCGATGCATGCGCCCGGCCCGCGCCCGACATGGTAGTCAAAGCAGGGACGCCCGTTTTGCGCGCAAATCATATTGACGATGTCTTCTTCGCCCTTATGAGATTCGACGATGCGGCGGCAGCGGCGCCATTCCGCACAGGATGCCGAGCAAATAGGAATAACCTTGCGTAGCGTATCGATGGTCTCACGCGCCGCACGGCTATCGGTATAGGGGCCAAAATAGCGCGTTCCCGGTTTATGACGCTCTCGCGTGTATTTAATAGCCGGAAACAAGTCGCTCTTGGTAATGGCGATAAAGGGATAGCTTTTATCGTCTTTGAGATCGACGTTAAAGTACGGATGGTACTGGCCAATCAGATTGCGCTCGAGCACCAATGCCTCGTGCTCGGTCTCCACCACGATATAGTCGAAGCTCGCCACCAGCTGCATCATGAGCGGGATCTTTTGACGCTCGTCCTGCAGCGTCACGTATTGACGCATACGGGCACGCAGGTTTTTTGCCTTGCCCACATAGATGACATCACCCTTGGCATCTTTCCAAAGGTAGCAGCCGGGTTGCGTGGGAACGCGCGAAACCTGCTCGGCAAGTGTTGGAATGTTGTCGTGACCTGCCACGCGCACCTACTTGCGACGAAGCAGCGCCGAGACCTCGGGCATCTTAAAGACGAAGGCAAGACCAAAAGTTACAGCGAGCGAGACGACGCCTGCAACACAAACGTAGCCCAGGGTAATGAGGATCGAGCTGCCAAGCGCTCCGACAAAGTGCTCAAGTGCCCACATGACGCCGGCGCCCGCGGCAGCGCCCAAGCCACCGAACAGTAGGCCGAAGAAACCGCCATGCAGGATAGACTTGACCTGAAGGCCATGCAGACGACGGCGCAGCCACCACAGTGAGCATCCGACCAAGACCACGTAGTCAACGACGTACGAAAGCGCAATTGCCGGCATACCGTAGCCCAGCACCACGCCAAACAGCAGCACAGAACCGGCCTGGCCGATAGCGGAGTACAGGCAATAGCGGCTATAAGGTTTCATATCGAGCAGGGCCGAGAAGCTCTTCTGCATCAGCACGACCACGCCGTAGAGCGGCAGGGAAAGTGCCAGATAGATAAGGAACTCCGACACCAGCGCCACACCGGATTCATCGAACTTGCCGGCGCAGTAGATCATGTTGAGCGGACGGGCGAAGACGATCAGATACATCGCAAACGGAATCAGGAAGAAGAGCATCTGGGCGACACCGCGCGAAATGCCCGTGCGGACGCTGTCGTAATCCTTCTCCTGCGCATCGTGAGAGAGTTCGGTATAGAGTGCCGTCGAAAGCGAGGCGGCGATCAGCGCATAGGGCAATGTGTACCACAGGCGCGCATATGCGATGACGGAAGGGCCGGTCTCGGGCTGCACCACCAGCGCGGCGGCATTGGTAATGGAGGTCGAGACAAACATGCACACCGTGGCGAGCAGCGTCGGGATACCAAGCGCGATCGTCTGTCGCAGCGCGGGATCCTTAAAGTCGATATGGATATGAGGATGCACGCCATGCTTGCCAAGCGCGGGAATCTGGCAGGCCATCTGGACAAAGACGCCGAGGGTCGTACCAACTGCGATCAAGATAATACCGGCCTGCTCGCCAAATTGTGCAGACACGGGAGCAAAGCCCATAAAGCTGGCGATGACGATGACATTGTTGAGAACCGGGGCAAACGTCGACCAGAAATAGTCGCGGTGTGCGTTGAGAACGCCCGAGAACACCGAGCCCAAGCCATAAAACAGAATTTGAATAGCAAAGAAGCGGAACATGAACGCAGCGGTATCCATGCTGCCGCCATCGCCCGAAAGGAACGACTGCGTCCAAATAAAGCCGGGAGCAAACACGGTGCCCAGCAGCGAGATACCGCCCAGCAGCAGAAGCAGAATACCAAGCAGGTTGCCGACATACTCGTTCGATGCCTCGCGACCCTGCTCGCGCCTCACACCCATATACACCGGCAAAAACGCCGTAACGAGCATGCCGCCCATCACGAGCTCGTAGAGCATGTTGGGCAGGTTGTTGGCAACCTGATAGGAGGACGAGAGCAGCGACATACCGATGGCGGCCGCCATGGCCCACGTGCGGATAAACCCGGTGACACGCGACACGATGGTCAGCACGGTCATAAGGCCAGCAGAACGACCAACCGTGGAGTAGTCCGACGAACCCATATCGTCTACGTCGTCCTGAGAGTCCTCATAAACCTCATCTTGTGGCGGCAAATCGTCCACGACGGCAAAGGAGCCGGTCATCGCAAAGGGATCGTCAACCAAAACGGCGTCATCAGCAGGTGCGGCGTCATCGCTGTTCGGCATGTTGTTACCGGATACGGCATCATCATCGAATATGGCATGGTCGCCAAACACCGTGTCAACTTCATTGGCGGCGACGGTTCGGGCAGAAAACGACAGAGGGTCCCAGTCGTCATCACCGTCGATGGCCACGCCCTCGACGGGATCGGTCGAACCAAGCGGCGACCATTCGTCATCCGAAAGAAGCGGTTCGCCATCATCATGAGCCGTGGGCTTGGCGGAATGAGCGGCAGGAGCGCTCTGCGGTGTGCTCTTTCCCTGGGCTGCCATCAAAAACACCGCCGTCTCATCGGGACGCGGCTCACGAGGAGCCTCGGAGGCGATCGGCATCACGCTGGCGCTCGATTGAGCGGCGGCCAAAAAGACAGCCGTCTCATCGGGACGAGCCGAAGAAAGAACCGTACGGGGAAGTGCCGTGCCGGCACCGGCGGCACGCAAGTACACGGCCGTCTCGCCCGGGTCAGCGGCAGCGGACCAGGCGTTTCGAATCTCGTTATCGAACGAAGCGGCCTCGGGCGCGGGCGTCTGAGGAGCCGACCCTTTTGCAAAGTGAGCTCCGCGCTTTGATTCTTCCTGCGGCATCGCTCAGTCCTCTCTCGTGATCGGGGCAACCGTCGCCCCGCAAAATGCAACTAAGTCATCGGGAGCAAGCTCAAGCTGATAGCCGCGCTTGCCACCCGAGATAAAAATGGTATCCCAAAGGACGCATGTCTCATCGATCAGAGTCCGGAAGCGTTTTTTCATACCGACCGGACTGCAACCGCCGCGGACATACCCCGTCGCGGCAAGCAAATCTTTGACATGCATCATGGTCAGCGACTTTTCGCCTGCGGCGCGCGCGGCGGCCTTGAGGTCGAGCTCGTCGGCAACGGGAATGCAGCACACGACATGGTCGTTGGACGGCGTCGTGCAGACCAGGGTCTTAAATCCCTGACCGGGCTCCTCGCCAAGCTGCTCGGAAATCGCGACGCCCAGCCCCGACGATTCGTCGTCATCGTCTTCGTACGTATGGAGAACATAGGGGATGCCGGCGCTTTCCAGCTCACGCATGGCGTTGGTCTTTGGCGTCTTCACGGCCTTCGGCATGGCATATCCTTTCCCTCATATAAGAACGCAATTTTTAAGTATATGTCCATTTGCGCGGCATACGCTATCTCGACAAAGAGAGCGCCACCGAATCGCAAGGAATCGGCGGCGCTCATGTTTCAAAAACACCTATGTATTAGGCATCGAGTTGCGCTTGACGCTCCTTATCGCGTTTGAGCAACGGCGCCAAGAACTTGCCGGTATAGCTCTGCGGGCATGCCGCAACCTGCTCTGGCGTACCCGAGACCACGACAGTTCCGCCACCGTTGCCACCCTCGGGACCCATATCGATCAGACGGTCGGCGACCTTGATGACATCGAGGTTGTGCTCGATCACCAACACCGTATTGCCCGCATCGACTAGACGCTGCAACACATCAAGTAACTGGCGAACGTCCTCAAAATGAAGACCGGTCGTAGGCTCGTCCAAAATATAGAACGTCTTACCCGTCTGACGGCGATGAAGCTCCTTGGCGAGCTTTACGCGCTGCGCCTCACCACCCGAGAGCGTCGTGGCGGGCTGGCCCAAGCTCACATAACCTAGGCCGACGTCATACAGGGTTTGAAGCTTTCGCTTGATCTGCGGAATATTCCCAAAGAAAGCCAGTGCCTCGGCCACGCTCATGTCAAGTACGTCCGAGATAGTCTTGCCACGATAGGTAACCTCGAGCGTCTCGCGGTTATAGCGCTTGCCGCCACAAGCCTCGCAGGGAACATAAATATCGGGAAGAAAGTGCATCTCAATCTTGATCTGGCCGTCGCCCTTGCACGCCTCGCAGCGTCCGCCGCTCACATTAAAGGAGAAGCGTCCCGGCGAGTAGCCACGCGCCTTCGACTCCGGCGTGCTCGCAAACAGCGCGCGCA
>DXLT01000003.1:4104-9857 GCA_019414555.1 Collinsella sp. | reverse complement strand
TCATCCCACAGGCCAATATAGGTCGCAGGGTTCGAACGCGGCGTGCGACCGATCGGCGACTGGTCAATGTCGATCACCTTATCGATGCACTCGATGCCCTCAATCTTCTTGTACGGACCCACGGGACGCGTCGAACGGTGGATGGCATTCGTAAGCGCGGGCGCAATCGTATCGGTGACCAGGGAGCTCTTGCCCGATCCCGAAACACCGGTAACGACTGTGAGCGTACCGAACTCAATCTTGGCGGTAACGTTTTTGAGGTTGTTGGCGCGGGCGCCCGTGATCTTAAGGCAGCCGCGGCCGGGCTTGCGGCGCTCGTCTGGCACGCGGATCATCCGCTTGCCGGTCAAATAAGCACCCGTCATGGAATCGGGGCACGCCATGATATCGGCAGGCGTTCCCGCGGCGACCACGTGCCCGCCGTTGACGCCCGCGCCTGGCCCCATATCGATCACATAGTCGGCAGCGCGAATCGTGTCCTCATCGTGTTCAACGACGATAACGGTGTTGCCGATATCGCGCAGGCGCTCGAGTGTCTTAATCAGCCGCTCGTTGTCGCGCTGGTGAAGACCAATCGAAGGCTCGTCCAGAATATAGAGAACGCCCATGAGGCCCGCACCGATCTGCGTAGCCAGGCGAATGCGCTGCGCCTCACCGCCGGAAAGCGTCGCCGAAGCACGATCGAGCGTCAGATAATCAAGGCCGACATCAACCAGAAAACGCAAGCGTTCCAGGATTTCCTTGACGATACGACCGCCGATGAATTGTTGACGCTCGGTGAGCTCAAGGTCCTCAAAAAACTCGAGCGACTCGCGGCACGACAGGCAACAAACCTCATAAATGGACTTGCCGCCCACGGTGACGGCGAGCATCTCGGGGCGCAGGCGAGCACCATGGCAGCTCGAACACGGCTCCTCGCGAATGTACTTCTCCAGGCGCGCCTTAGTGTTCTCGTTCGTCGTCTCGGTATAGCGCTCGTACAGGATATTGCGCACGCCCGAAAACTTGGTGTCCCACTGGCTGCGACGACCGTCGAGCTTTTGGTAGTCGACCGAGATCTTCGTATCGCCCAGGCCATCCAAGAATGCACGACGCACGCGAGGGGGCAAGTCCTCCCACGGCGTATCGGCGCTCACCTTAAAGTGTTTGCAGACCGCAGCAAAAATCTGCGGATAGTAGTTCGAATTGCCAAACAGGCTACCAAAGACTCCGTCGGCAATGGACTTCGAGGGGTCCTCGATCAGCGCCTCGGCATCAACGGTTTTCTTAAAGCCCAGGCCGTCGCACTCAGGACATGCGCCATAGGGAGCGTTAAACGAAAAATCACGCGGCTGAAGATCGTCAATGGAGTGTCCATGCTCCGGGCACGCCAAGGCCAACGAATACTCCAGCAGCTCGCCCTCGGTCCCCTCGGGAGCATCACGATCGGGCAGCATGTACACGTTTACATTGCCGTGAGCCAGCGCGGTCGCCTGCTCAACAGACTCGGCGATACGGCCCAGAGAATTCTCACGGATCACGATGCGATCGACCACGACCTCGATATCGTGCTTGAATTTCTTATCCAGATCGATCGGATCGTCGAGCGAGCGCACTTCGCCGTCAACGCGCACGCGGCTAAAGCCCTCGGCGCGAAGGTCCTCAAACAGTTTGGTGTACTCGCCTTTTCGCCCGCGCACCACCGGTGCCAGCACAAACGCGCGGCGGCCCTCCCCCGCCGCCAAGACCTTGTCGGCAACCTGGTCGGTCGTCTGGCGCTCAATGACGCGGCCGCATTCGGGACAGTGCGGGGTGCCCACACGGGCGAACAGCAGGCGCAGATAGTCATAAATCTCGGTTACGGTGCCAACCGTCGAGCGAGGGTTTTTAGACGTCGTCTTTTGGTCGATCGACACCGCCGGCGAAAGGCCGTCGATTGAATCCAAGTCGGGTTTGTCCATCTGGCCCAAGAACTGGCGCGCATAGCTCGAAAGACTCTCGACGTATCGACGCTGGCCCTCGGCATAGATAGTGTCAAATGCCAGCGAACTCTTGCCCGAGCCAGAAAGACCGGTAATGACCACGAGTTGGTCACGCGGAATGGAAACATCGATATCACGGAGGTTGTGCTCACGAGCGCCGCGAATAACGATAGAAGAATCAGACATGGAAGCTCCTTGCCTCCTATTGCATCGAATCATACTGTCGATGAGTTTAGCGCACTCGACGCGCACAGATGTTCGTAATACAAGATTCGCAGACCTTTAGCTTTGCGTATCGGGCGCTTTGTTTCTCGAAATGCCGTGGAAAGGTTACAGTAATCTAATACTGAACTTAATTTGCCGTAACAGAGGAACGTCCATGACCGAAGATATCCCCCTTGAAATCACTTCGAGCGACATGGCCAATCTGCCCATATTCATCGCCGTCCTTATCGTGGCCATCGTCGTGGTGCGCGTATATTTTTCAATCAAACACAATGAAAAGCCGCCCATTGCCCGCGTCTTTTGGTGCGCGACGCTCCTCATCCCGCTCGGCATGGTAGCTGCATGGATTACGAATCAATTGCTCGTAAATGAGGACAATTCCCTATGGGTCCTTTCTTATTCGGCGCTCGGTGCTACCGCCGTCATACTTCTTGTCGAGCCCTTGGTTTCGGGACTTATCGACCAAACCGATCTTGCGACGGGAACGGTTGCCTGTATTTGCCGTGACATCCTTGTCATCGCCGCTGTTTCAGCGCTCTCGTTCGTTTCACTCGAAATTGCCTGTAACGAAACGTTCTATCGCATTCCCGCCAACTCATTCGGGTTTTCCGTCGGGCTGCTCGCGACGGTTCTGCTCTCCCTTTATTTGCTGGGACAGCGTCATGGAGGCGTCATGGCCCTCGTGCCCGTCGCCTGTTGCATCCTTGGCATTGCCGAGCACTTCGTCATAACGTTTAAAGGCGAGGCCATCCTGCCAAGCGATATCTTGGCCCTTGGCACCGCAATGGAAGTGAGCGAGGGATACGAGTTTACCTTTACCGCCGGAATCGTAACCTCTCTAGCCCTGCTGGAGATTTCCCTAGGGCTTCTTTCGCTTATCCGACCGAGAAAGCTCCGTACGCCCACCCATGTCTTCCCCGCAATCGCCGCTAACCTCTGCGCTTTTCTGCTAGTGACCGTTGTGGGGCTCTCGGGCTTTTCCAGCATCGACTTGGAGCAGGCGCTGAATTTTGGATTTGACCGTTGGCAGCCCATCACCACGTATGCGTCTCAGGGTTTTATCACTTCGTTCACCGAAATGGTCAACGAGTTGCCCATTGAGAAGCCCGAAGACTATACGCCCGATGAGGCGCAGAGCATCGAGCAGGAGCTCGCCGCCACCTACGACAGCACGTATGGCTCGAGCGAGCAGCGCGCGGCGGCCGTTGCCCAGTTCAATGAAATCAAGCCGACGATTGTTGCCGTCATGAATGAGAGTTTTAGCGACCTTTCGTGCTTTGAGCAGCTCCAGGCGGCCGGGTACACCGGCCCCGCATTCTACAACTCGCTTCCCGACACACTTGTTCGCGGCACCATGCTCGCTTCGGTCGCCGGTGGCGGAACGGCGAACTCCGAATTCGAATTTTTGACCGGAGCGACAACGGCCTTTGTCGGATTAGGCAAAATCCCCTATCAGCTATATCAGATGAATGGCGTCAACACCTGGCAAAGGACCTTAAGGAGCTTGGGTATACCGCTACCGCTATGCACCCGCAAAACCCCGTCAACTACCATCGAGATAAAATCTATCAGCAGCTGGGCTTTGGAGACTTTCTTTCAATCGGCGATTTCGAAGGTGCGCCCTGTTACCATGCCGGCGTATGCGACTACGCCACCTACGACAAGATACTCGACCTGCTTAGAACCGACGAAGCCCCGCAGTTCATCTTTGACGTCACGATGCAAAATCACGGCGGCTACGACTATGGCACCGTTCCCGCCGAGGAGCTGACAAACTATTGGGTCGAGGGAGCCAGCGAGGGTACCAATAGCGCGCTCAACACCTATCTTACCTGCATCAACGCATCCGACCGGGACCTCGAGTACTTTATCAACGAGCTCCGCAATATCGGCAGACCGGTTGTCCTTGTCTTTTTTGGCGACCATCAGCCGAGCGCCGCAACGACTCTCAACGACGAGCTGTACCCTCAGGAAGATACGGCAAGCCACGCTTTCCGTATCTATCAGTCGACATATTTTGTCTGGGCTAACTATGAAATCGCCGGCAATACCGAGCTCAACGTCTACGACACCGTCGGGGCAAACGAGGTTGCAGCCATTACCCTTAATAAGATCGGCGCCCCGCTCACCGACTATCAAAAGGCTCTGCTTGCAACAAGGTCAGATGTGCCCACCATCAATGTCGCCGGCTACCTTGGTGCCGACGGGCTGCGCTACGACTTGGAATCTGAAGACAGCCCATACGCCTCGACGATCGACAAGCTGCAGCGCATGCAATACCTCGAGTTCGCCAGCAAAGTTCAGTAAGCCCGCCCATTCGCTTGGACCCATCGTATTGCAAGCACGCTCGGCCCAAATGCATCGTAAATGACTCCCGCTCGCAAACGAGGGTACAATGACGCTCGTGTCACATCACGGGGCCCCGGCCCCAACATATACAAAGGAGTCATACATGGGTTGCGAGCACGCACAGGCCGCCGGCGGACAAACGTCGCCGTCGCAATTTGAGGAGAATACGCTGTCCGAGGTCAAACGCGTCATCGCCGTGCTTTCCGGCAAGGGCGGTGTCGGCAAGTCGTTTGTCACCGGTGCCATCGCCACCGAGCTTGCCCGTCACGGCCACAAGGTCGGCGTCCTCGATGCCGACATCACCGGTCCCTCTATCCCCAAGATGTTCGGTATGAGCGGACGCCACGTCCATGCCCTTGGCAACCTCATGCTGCCTGAAATCTCCGAGCGCGGCGTCAAGGTCATGAGCTCCAACCTTCTGCTCCAAAACGAGACCGACCCCGTCCTTTGGCGCGGTCCGGTCATCGCAGGCGCCATTAGGCAGTTCTGGAGCGAGACCTCATGGGGCCCCATCGACTACCTGCTGGTCGACATGCCTCCGGGAACAGGCGACGTCGCTCTCACCGTCTTCCAGTCACTGCCCGTCGACGGCATCGTCATCGTCACGAGCCCGCAGGATCTGGTCTCGATGATCGTCGCCAAGGCGGTCAACATGGCCGAGAAGATGAACGTCCCCATTCTGGGCATTGTCGAGAACATGAGCTATATTGAGTGCCCCGACTGCGGCAAGAAGATCGAGGTCTTTGGCAAGAGCAAGCTCCCCGAGGTCGCAGAGCGCTATAACCTCAACATCTTGGGCCAGCTTCCCATTAATCCGGCACTCGCCGAGGCCTGCGATAAGGGCGAGGTCGAGACCGCACTGCCCGATGGCATGTTGTCCAAGGCAGTCTCTGCCGTCGAGGCCATTACCCCGCACGAGACCGACGAGGCCTAAGTGAACGCGAGCGCCTTCTATGACGTCCTGGTAATCGGCGGCGGGGCTTCAGGCCTCGCCGCCGCCATTACGGCCGCACGAGCTGGCAAAAGCGTCTGCATCGTTGAGCGCGATGTCGCCTGCGGCCTTAAGCTCCTTGCGACCGGCAACGGCCGCTGCAACCTCTCCAACGAATCGATTGATCCACAGCGGTATAACCACCCCGCATTCGTTGAATCCGTTATGGGCCCCCGGCCCGAACAAGAGCTTATGGGTTTCTTCTCCTCGCTGGGCATCATGACAAC
>DXLT01000003.1:0-4094 GCA_019414555.1 Collinsella sp. | reverse complement strand
GAAGGCCGGCTGTACCCGCGCTCCCTTCGCGCCGAATCGGTGCGCGACGCGCTTCTCAACGTTTGCGACCGCCTAGGTATCACCTTAATCTGCGGAGCCAACGTTGCCTCGGCGCACAAAGCTTCCGAAGGCTGGACACTCCAAATAGACCGTCCAGCGCGGGCACTCAAGGCAAAGAAGCACGACGACCGAAAATCGGAGCTCCGCTCGCTTCGGAAAGCGCTCGCCGATGTCCCTCGCAAGAACGAGGCCCTGGAGGCACATGCCGTAATTATCGCCACGGGCGGCAACCCCACCGGTATCGCCGATACGTTTGGCCTCCCCCTCACCTCGCTGCGCCCCATCCTCTGCCCCGTATCGGCAACGGTCGTTGGCGATCGGGCGGCACTCAAGACGTTGGATGGTCTGCGCGTCCGCGCCCGCTTGACGCTCACCCGTAACCATAGTGAGCTCTGGCACGAAGACGGTGAAGTACTGTTTCGAGCCTTCGGCATCTCGGGCGTCGCTGTCTTCAACCTCTCCCGTCGTATCCAGCGCGGTGATACGATCCTGCTCGACGTTTACCCCGACCTCTCCAAAGACGAGCTGCTCGATATGCTCAACCGGCGCGTTGAGCTGCTCGGCGGCTTTTCGCCCCGCGATCCCCGTTGGCTCGACGGCATGCTCGCCCCGCAACTCTCCCGCGTCGTCAGCACGGCGTTCGAGCAGTGCCATCCAGGCTCCAACGATGTCATCCACCTGGTCTCGATCCTCAAGCACTTTAAGTTGCTCGTCGAGGGAACAGCCGAGGAGCGCTCGGCGCAGGTCACGCGTGGTGGCGTATCTGTCGAGAGTATCTCAACACCCAGTCTACGCGCGCGCAGCGTTGTCGACGCCCCGCTTTACGTCTGTGGCGAAGCGCTCGACATCGACGCCGATTGCGGAGGCTTTAACCTTGCGTGGGCATGGCTCTCGGGCATTCGCGCTGCAAGCAGCCTGTAGCCGCGCAGTCTATAATCAAAAACGCATTCGGGCCGTCTGGGATACCGGACGGCCTCTTTCTTGCCTCTAAGGAGACCTCGATGATCGAAATCACCCAAGTCAACGCTTCGCTCGATGAAGCCGGCGATGAAAATGCCTGCCTCATTGTTGGCAAGCGAGTCGCCAAGCGCGTCCTACGTTGCAAGGACTCCGAGATCAAGTCCATCGAGCTCCACCGCAAGTCAATCGACGCTCGCAAAAAACGAGACGTCCATTTTATCCTGAGTTTTCGTGTTGAGCTGACTAGTCCCCACCTCGAGCGAGAAGCGGTCGACAGCGTTGCCGAGCGTGACCGCTCGCGCGTACGCGCGATAGAAGACGATGAGCCTTCATTCCCCTCCCCCGTCTCCGACGCACCTCAAGAACGCCCTGTCGTTGTCGGCGCCGGATGCGCCGGCCTTTTCGCTGCGCTCACGCTCGCCAAAGCAGGTCTTAAGCCCTTGCTTATCGAGCGCGGCGACCCGGCATTTCGCCGCTCGCAGGCAATCGACCTCTTTCTAAAGGAGCGCATCCTCGACCCCGAGAGCAATATTCAGTTTGGTCTGGGCGGCGCGGGGACCTTCTCGGACGGCAAGCTCAATACGGGAACAAAAAATCCCGCCCATCGCCTTATCCTCGAAACCTTCGTCGAGGCGGGTGCGCCCCGCGATATTCTGTGGGATGCCAAGCCGCACATTGGCTCCGACATCCTTCCCAAGGTTGTCACCGCTATATCCCAGCGCATCGAGCAGCTCGGAGGTGTCGTCCGTTATCGAACGAAGCTCGTCGACATTCGCATCGACGCGTCTGGCGCCATCACCGGTATTGATGTCCAATCGTCCCAAGACGCCGCTTACGAGCCAATCGAGACAAAGCACCTCATCCTCGCCTGCGGGCATTCTGCTCGCGATATTTTTGAGCTCCTTAAGGACCACAACGTGGCCCTCGCACAAAAGACCTTTGCCATGGGCGTTCGCATCGAGCATCCGCAACGCGACATCGACAGAGCCCAATATGGAGCCTCGGCGGAACATCCAGCGCTCGGGGCGGCCCCCTACAAACTTGTTGCCCATCTTCCCAACGGCCGCAGCGTGTTCTCGTTTTGCATGTGCCCCGGCGGACAGGTTGTTGCCGCCTCTTCAGAACCGTGCCATCTGTGCGTCAACGGGGCCAGTCTCAATGCCCGCGACGGACGCAACGCAAATGCCGCCCTGCTCGTTAACGTCACGCCTGAGGACCTTCCCAACGATGACCCGCTCGCCGGCATCGAGCTCCAGCGTGCCTGCGAGGCGGCCGCCTATCGCCTGGGCGGTTCCAACTGGAACGCACCGGCACAACTCGTCGGAGATTTCCTCGCAGGACGCGCCAGCAAGGCGCCCGGAAAGGTAAAACCCACCTATCCGCTCGGTGTGACCTGGACGGCAATTGACGAAGCCCTACCGCAGCATATCGTCGAGTCGCTCCGCCTGGGACTTCCCCTACTCGGAAAAAAGCTACGAGGCTACGACCGCCCCGATGCCGTTCTTACCGGCGTGGAGACTCGTTCGAGCTCACCGGTCACTGTCACCCGAGACCGAACGTGCCATGCCGTGTCGACCCCGGGCCTCTACCCTTGTGGTGAGGGAGCTGGATATGCCGGCGGCATCATGAGCGCGGCCACCGACGGCATCCGTTGTGCTGAAGCCCTGATCGCAGACCTCTAACGCACAAATTCCAGCGCGCAAAAGACATAGGCCCCGAGCTCCACAGGGAACTCGGGGCCTGTTCGCTATTTCTTAAACCGTGCACCCTGGCGTTTTCTGCCCGATGCGAACGTGGAACCCTTGCGGGCCTGCGAGCGTAAGCGCTCGATCGTCTCGTCCTCAGACGCACCCTCGAGCATCGCCCGAATCTGAACGACAGCATCGCGCAGGCGCGCCGCCTCCTCAAAGTCCATAGCGGCAGAAGCGTTACGCATATCCTCTTCCATGGTTTCGACGATCCGCACAAGCTCGTCATGCGGCAGTTCTTCCAACTGCTCCGCAAGTGTCTGCTCGGGCGCCACCGTTTCCGGCACACCGCCCTCGCCCGACTCATCGGGCGTATAGAATGCGCCATGGCCAAGAGAGTCGCCCTTCGAGCGTCCCTTGGAGCCCACAGTTTTTTCGGCCTCGGCAATAAAACTTGAGATGTCGTTGATGGCCTTGCGCACTGTCTTGGGCACAATGCCATGTTCTTCGTTATATGCCATCTGAATCTCGCGACGGCGCTGTGTCTCCTCGATGGCCTCTTTCATCGAATCGGTCACAACGTCTGCATACATGATGACTTCGCCATCGGCGTTACGGGCCGCACGGCCAATCGTCTGAATCAGCGAACGGCGGTTGCGCAAGAAGCCTTCCTTATCGGCATCGAGAATTGCCACCAGTGAGACCTCGGGAAGATCCAAGCCCTCGCGAAGCAGGTTGATGCCAACGAGAACATCGATCTTGCCCTCGCGCAGCGTTCGCAGGATCTCGACACGGTCCATTGTCGCCGTATCAGAGTGCATGTAATTGACCTTAATGCCCGCATCAAGTAGATGGTCGGTCAGGTCCTCGGCCATGCGCTTGGTCAACGTGGTCACCAGCACGCGCTCCTTGCGGGCAACGCGTTCGCGAATCTCGTCCTCAAGATCGTCAATCTGACCGCGAACTGGACGCACGTCAATCTTGGGGTCGAGCAGGCCGGTCGGACGAATAATCTGCTCCACGTCGTTTTGGCTCACCCGCAGCTCGTAGTCGCCCGGCGTGGCCGAAACATAGATAAACTGGGGGATCCTTGCCTCAAACTCATCGAAACGAAGCGGGCGGTTATCGAGCGCCGAGGGCAGGCGAAAACCGTGTTCCACCAGCGTCACCTTACGCGAGCGGTCACCTTCGTGCATGCCACGAATCTGCGGCACCGTCACATGGCTCTCATCGATGATGCAGAGCATATCCTTGGGAAAGTAATCGATTAGGGTAAACGGCGGCTCACCCGGCTTGCGACCGTCCAGATGACGCGAGTAGTTCTCGATGCCGTTGCAAAAGCCCATCGTCTCGAGCATCTCAAGATCATAATCGGTACGCTGCTGC
>DXLT01000029.1:6982-9377 GCA_019414555.1 Collinsella sp. | reverse complement strand
CGGCAATGCCCCCGAGGCGGCGGCACTCGCCAAGGCTTGCCGCGACGGCCGCACGGTCAAAGTGGACATGGGCGAGCTCTTTTGGCTCGACGAGAACGGCAACGAGAAGCGCCACGGCTTTATCATCATCGCCGGCTCGGGCTTCGACGCCGAGATCATGATGAAGGCCGCCCCCACCAAAAACGACATCGGCGAGATCGCCTACTTCCTCTCTGCGCTCGCCACGCCCAACCCCACGGTGGCGCACTTTACGATTGAGCATGACGGCATTGTCGAGGAGCTCGACGGCATCTGCTGCATGGCCGGCAACACCTCGGTCATCCAAAACGACATCAACCTGTTCCCCGACTGCCGCATGAACGATGGCATGGTCGACATTGCGGTCATCGAACCCGTGCGCACCGTGCAGCTGTTGCCTACCGTGATCACCGCTGCGCTTGACCCCGCCGGCAAGGTACTCGGGCGCCCGCAGTTCAAGATCATCCAGACCAAGGAAGCCAAGATCACCTGCACCCCGTCGCTGGGCATGCAGTTCGATGGCGAGATTATCTCCAGCAATTCGGGCGTCTTTGGAGCCCGCGCGCTTCCACAATGCCTCGACCTCATCGTCGACGAATTCTCCCCGCTCGGAAAATAGGAGGACCCTATGAACGACAATCCCCTGCTCGGCTTTATCATCATCGTTTTGGCCATGCTCGTCGGCTATGCGATCAACGTAATCCACCGCCGGAAGAAGTAATTCCACATTGGCATGATATTCATCCAATTATCGTCTCCCCCACTGTTTATGCATTTGCCAAGCAGCGGGGGATTTTTCTTTGTGCCCCGTGCAAGGCGCTTTATTCAGATACAGTAATTGCAGGGTGCCTTTATTTAACTAAAGCTACAAAATGAGTATTCTTATCCGCTCATCGCATATTTTAGGACGCTCATCGAGTACTTCATCGAATTAGATGAATACTCTTTAGACTTCCTATAGGCTAATAGATGTATTTATTAGCTGAAATCCTGCACGGTTCCGCAGGGTTTCAACGGTTGGGAGGGATTATGAGGTTTACTCATCCTGTCAACACGCTCAAAAAGCTCGGCTGCGGCCTTGCGTTTGGAGCAGCGGCCATCATGGCCATGCCGACTTCGGCACTCGCCTGCACCCAGATCTACATGGGCAGCAAGCTCACGGCAGACGGCAACACGTACTACGGCCGTTCCGAGGACTTCGGTCCGCGCTATGTCAAGCATTTTGGCATTGAGCCCGCACACAAGGACGGCAACGAGTACACCTCGGTCGAGTCCGGTTTTGAGTACAAGTCCAAGGGCGCAACCTACCGCTACACCTTCGTTCGCGACAACCCCTCGCAGTGGGAAGATCGCTACGACGCATATTCCGAGGCCGGCATCAACGAGAAGGGCGTCTCCTGCTCTGCCACGTTGAGCACCTCCTATAACGAGAAGGCCGAAGAGGCCGACCCCATCACCGAGGAGACCGGCATTGGCGAATACAGCTATGCCAGCGTCATCCTGGGCGAGAGCGCCACGGCCCGCGAGGGCGTCGAGCTCATCGGCAGCCTGATCGACGAGCAGGGCGTCTGCTCCAACGATCAGATCATCATCGCCGACAGCACCGAGACCTGGTTGTTCGCCGCGCTTTCCGGCCATCAGTGGATTGCTATGAAGCTCGCCGATGACATCGCCTCGCTCAACCCCAACATCGGCAACCTCACCTATAACGTCGACCTCGATGACACCGAGAACTGTCTCCATTCCGAGGGCATCGAGTCCATGCCTAAGGAGAAGGGC
Source organism: Collinsella sp. (assembly GCA_019414555.1). Classification (GTDB taxonomy): domain Bacteria; phylum Actinomycetota; class Coriobacteriia; order Coriobacteriales; family Coriobacteriaceae; genus Collinsella. Next base: position 7,580 of record DXLT01000029.1, on the reverse strand, counting down.
TTTGCCGAGTACACCGACGGCAAGTTCGACGTCGCCAAGACCTACGGCGAGAAGATCGACGAGGCCGGTATGCACCAGTGGTCGCGCTATATCCAGGGTCGCGATTACTTCATGGCCCCGCTGGCTGAAGGCACTGACTACGAGATCGTCAAGGACGAGCGCGAAGAGGCTCGCGCCACGACCGGCGCCCTGGTCCACGAGATGCAGCCGCTGTTCTTTCAGCCCGGCAAGTCCGACTGGAACACCTTTGAGATGATTCGTTCCTTCGCCGCTCGCGGCGAGAATGTCGCCGGCCTCAACGCCAACACCGACGGCGCCTATGCCATCGGCTCCAACCGCAACACCGAGATCCACACCTTCCAGATCCGTCACGGCATGGATCCCGAGATCGCGACCATCCAGTGGGAGATGCTCTCCAACGCTGAGTTCTCCGTCGCCATCCCCCTCTACTCCGCACTGCTCACCGAGGTCAGCCCCTACTTCAGCGATCAGGATGTCCCCTTCGATCACTGCGAAGAGGAAGACGTCGTGAACAACGAGGAGCCCAAGAACTCCATCAACTACGTCCTCATGGACATCAACACGCTCGCCTATGAGA
>DXLT01000029.1:4912-6972 GCA_019414555.1 Collinsella sp. | reverse complement strand
GCGTCCGCGCCTATCTCGACGCCCTGCAGAAGGAACTCATCGAGCAGAACCTGACCGTCGACGAGGCCATGCAGGCCGAAGAAGGCACCGAAGCCCGCACCGCCCTGGCCAACAAGGCCGGCAAGGCTGCAACCAAGAACACCTATGTTAAGTGCAAGGCCATGCTCGAGGAGATGCGCGACTACCTCAAGGAGGGCGATTTCTCCGAGGAGTTCGTCCCGAGTGACTACGATGCTGACAACGACTGCCTGGTCGAGTCCATCACCTACGCCGACGAGGCCCTTTCCGATGAGGACGTGGCCGAGCCCGAGGCCGAAGAGGAAGAGGCCGCCGAGGAGAAGTCCGAGGGCAACAACATGGCCGCCATGGCCGTTGGCGCCGTCGTCATCATCGGTGTCTGCGCCTACGTGATCTATCGTCGCAAGAAGGCCTAAGACCCTCATGTCCTAGCTGAGCGGGCGGGGCACATGAGTCACCTCACCCGCTTAGCCCGCTCTTATTGACCGACGGGAAACCCGCCTGAAATCTTTTCAAAAAAGATTCCCCCGCACACACTTCGCTGTGCTATAGTGCAGCGCAACAGCAACTAGGTGCGACCGCGCCATGGCATCACGAAAGGAGTCACCAATATGAAGGACACGATGACGTCTCTCAACAACTGGTGGTGGCGTGATGCGAATACGATCGGTCGACAGTGAGTCTCTCATGCCTGTTTTTGCGCTCTAGGTGATTGGAAGGCCTCCGGTTTCGACCGGGGGCCTTTTTCTATCTCGAGCCCGATCGCATTCGCATCACGCGCCTCCGCTTTTCTCTTGCACTCCCCTTCCGAAAGGATTTTCACCATGTCTCAGAACACCACCGCCGCCCAGCCCCGCACCGTCCAGACCGCCGACCGCGGCAAACTCGATGTCCGCGCCCTCGTCCTGCTCGCCATCCTGCTCGCCGCCGGCTTCATCCTCAACTTCACCGTCGGCAAGGCAATCTCGGGCATCTCGGGCGGCATGATCAGCCCCGAGTTCATCATCTCGGCCTTCTGCCTCACCATCCTGGTCGTTCGCCCCAACATCGGTCAGGCGCTCGTCATTGGCCTCATCTCGGCTGCCGTGATCCAGATCACCACCACTTCGCCCTTTGTCGATTTTGCCGCCGAAGGCATCGCCGCCATGCTCATGGCCGGCATCGTCAACGCCGCCGGCAAGAACGGTCAGGTCAAGCCCGCGATCGCCATTGTCGCAACCTTCCTGACCACCTTTGTCTCCGGCGTCATCTTCATGATCATCAAGATGGCCATGCTCGGCGTGGTAGGCGAGCTCGCCGCCGCCATGCTGCCCGTCGTCGCCATGACCGCCGTCTTTAACGCCATTCTGGTCGGCGCCCTCTACCTGCCCATTCAGAAGGCCCTTAGGCTCAACTAACCCGCTCGGCTTTACGAGCCACCCCATCTTGGCGTTCATTCGTCGCTCGCGTACCCAAGTACGCTTCGCTCCTCTTTCGCGCCAACCTGGGGCCCCTCGTAAAGCCGTCTCCGTGCTTCACCATCAAAGACTGTCCCAAACGACTAGCTTTTGGGGACGTTCTTAAACGACTAGTCATTAAAGAACGTCCCCAATGACTATGAAAGGTATCCATGGAAACGATCATCAACGTCGACGATGTCTCGTTCTCCTATGGCACGCAGACCGAGCAGGCGCTCAGCCACATCTCGCTCAGCGTGAACAAGGGAGATTTCATCGGCATCATCGGGCCCTCAGGCGCCGGCAAGTCTACGCTTGCCGCCTGCCTGTCGGGTGCCGTGCCCCACCACTACACCGGCACGTTCTTTGGGTCCGTCATGGTTGACGGCCACGACACCTGCGAGGTCTCGCTGACCGACGTGTCGCAAATCGTCGGCAGTGTGCTGCAGGATATCGACACGCAGATGGTCGCCTCGGTCGTCGAGGACGAGATGCTCTTTGGCCTCGAGAACTTTGGCGTTCCCCACGACCAGATCGAGCAGCGCGTGAGCGAAACGCTCGAGACCGTCGGCATCAGCGACCTGCGCGCCCGCGAGATCGCCACCC
>DXLT01000029.1:1524-4902 GCA_019414555.1 Collinsella sp. | reverse complement strand
CCATCCTCGCCATGCGTCCGCGCGTCTTGGTTCTCGACGAGCCCACCGCGGCACTCGACCCCGCCAGCTCCACGTTGGTTTTCGAGACGCTGCGTGAGGCAAACCGCGCACTTGGAATCACCATCGTCGTCGTTGAGCAAAAGGTCGCCCTGCTCTCAGAGTACTGCAACCGCGTGCTCGTGCTCAACCATGGCGAAATCGCGCTGCAGGGCGAGCCACACGAGGTCTTCGCGCATACCGACGAGCTCCGTGCCATCGGCGTCGACTGCCCTCGCGTCACGCGTATCTTCAATAGCCTCCAAACCGATGGCCTGGTAAGCGGCACCCCTTGCTTGGATGTCGATGAGGCCGAGCGCCTGATTTCGGACATCGTCGACCCCGTACACGCGGTCATCGAAGCCCAGGCGCCCGCCGGTTCCCCGCATGCACCGTCGTTGCGCCCTCATGCCAAGGACGCCGAGCCCGTACTCACCTTCGACCATGTTGAGTTTGCCTATCCCAATGGCGGCGCCGCCGTCCACGACCTCAACCTGACCCTCTATCCCGGCGAGCTCGTGGGCATCGTCGGCCAGAACGGTGCCGGCAAGACCACGCTCACCAAGCTGCTCACAGGCCTGCTTAAGCCCGCCTCGGGCAGCGTGCGCGTCACGGGACTGGATACCGCAGCCGTTCCCACGAGCCGCATCGCTCGCGAGGTCGCGACCCTCTTCCAAAACCCCGACCGCCAGATCTGCAAGGACACCGTGCTCAACGAGGTCGCCTTTGGCCTGGAGCTTGCCGGCATCGACCGTGCCGAGGCTCTGCGTCGCGCCCAGCTCGTCATCGACCGCTTTGGCTTGCCGGCCGACGAGGCGCCCTTCTCGCTCTCGCGCGGTCAGCGACAAATGGTGGCGCTTGCCTCCGTCGTAGTGGTTGAGCCCAAGATCGTCGTGCTCGACGAGCCCACGAGCGGCCTTGATTACCGCGAGTGCATGACCGTCATGGAAACGGTGCGCACCATGGCCGAGCGCGGTTGCGCCGTCATCATGGTCTGCCACGATATGGAAGTCGTCTCGGATTTTGCCGAGCGCATTGTGGTAATGGCCGACGGTCGCATCCTCGACCGCGGCCGCACGCACGAGCTATTCTCGAACATCGATCTCATGCGGCGTGCCTACGTGGAGCCTCCCCAGGTTATTGAACTCTCGCGCCGTCTGGCATCTTCCGTCTCGCCCGCTTTTGCGCAGGTGAGCGAGGTCACCGATGTCGTTCGAATTACCAAGGAGATGATCCACCGTGGTTAACGTCATCGACTACATGCCGGGCGATACGCTGCTGCATCACCTGAACCCCGTCGTCAAACTGGGCCTCGCCGCCGCCATCATCGTCGGCATCTTCTTGTCCGACTCCTACGTGGCGCTGCTAGGCTTTTTGGCACTCACCCTTGCGCTGGGTGCCTATGCCGGCGTCGTCAACCGTCTGTTCTCGCTGCTCAAGTTGCTGATTCCGCTCGCGCTTATCATGCTGGTGCTCCAGCTGGCCTTTATGCGCGATGGCAACGTGGTGTGGGGCTTTATCACCGACACGGGCCTCATCACAGGATCAAAGGCCTGCCTGCGCCTGCTGGGTGTGGCGCTACCACTCATCCTCATGCTCATGGTGACCAAGCTCAACGACCTTGCCAACGCCTGCGTCGAGGTGCTGCACGTACCGTATCGCTATGCCTTCACCTTTACCACGGCGCTGCGCTTTGTGCCGGTGTTTGGTCAGGAGATGAACGCCATCATGGAGGCGCAGACCGCACGCGGCGTCGAGTACGACACCAAGAACCCCATCAAGAAGCTTAAGCTCATGCTGCCACTGTGCGTGCCGCTGCTCATCTCGAGCGTGGGCAAGACCGATGCCACAGCCTTGGCGGCAGAACAGCGCGGCTTCTATCTGCGTACGCGCGCCAGCTCGTACAAGCGCTACCCCATCAAGGGCCTGGACATCGCCGCGCTCATCGTCAGCATCGCCCTCATCGCCATCGGCTTCCTGTTCTAGTTCACCACCGACAGCAACCGTCCAACGCAAAAGGCCTCGGCTCGCACCAAACGAGCCGAGGCCTTTACTGTTTCACCAGATAAAACCTACCAAAATAAACCTGTCCCTTTTTGGCGGGTCGGAAGCTAGAGGCGGTAGGGGACGCCGCTGCGGATGATGGATTCGCGCACCAGGACATCCATGGCGTCGAGGGTGATCTCGGGCATCTCTCGGTACTTTTGCAGCACCGATAGCTCGGTGCAGGCCAGAATGACGCGGTCGCAGCCGCTACGGGCGAACTCCCACATCACGCGGTCGAACTTATCCATATCGGGCTCACGTCCGGCCTTCACATCATCGTAGATAAGCGACATCACATCGTTCTGACGTTTCTCGCTGGGATAGACGACCTCAACACCCGCAGCCTTACATTCGCGGCCGTAGACACCCGCGCCCACGGTTCCGTCGGTGCCCATGATGCCAATCTTGTGCACCGGCTCGGCCGGCATACTCAGGTTGGGGTCGAACTCGCACTCCCCCATCACCGCACCGGCCAGAGCATAGCGCACCGACTCACGCGGCATGTGGATAATCGGCACCTTCGTAAACGACTGGATCTGGTCGTAGAAGTAGTGCGACGTGTTGCAGGGAATGGCAATGTGCGCACAGCCCAGCGACTCGAGTGCCTGGGCACACTCTTTCATGGTCGCCAGCAGCTTGGCATGCTCGCCGGTCTTAATGGCCAACGTGCGGTCGGGCATGGTCGACTTGGAGAGCACCACCATGTCGATATGTTCCTGATCGCAGGCAGCAGCCGTATGACGCACCACCTGGTCGTAGTAATACGACGTGGCCTCGGCGCCCATGCCGCCGATAACTCCCAGCTTTTCCATCGCCGCCTCCTTGATGACGCTTGCGCAATTGCGCGTATCATACCCGCGCCCGCCCGATGCAAACCGGACGGGCGCCGCGCTCATCTACTTGTAATACGTCTTGAACAGCTTAAAGTGGCGCAGCTTGGTGTGCCACATGCGCAGCCAGCGGTTAAAGACAAAGTCGCCCTTCATAAACGAAGGGTCGGCGCCCTTGCCTTCCTTGTCCAGGCGATGCACCTTAGCGCGCAGCTCGGGATCCTTGACGTACTTGTCGACGACGCCCATGGGGACGACCATCCACAGGGCCTCGTCCTGAGCCGTCACAAACTCCGGCTCAAACGGACGGTTGAACACATACTCGTCCACCACATACTTGGCAACGTTAAAGCCGCTGTTGGTAACGTAGTAGTTGCTGCGGCCCTGGCGCGTGTTGAAATCGAAGAACTTAAACGAGCCGTCGCGCTCGTCGTACTTAACGTCAAAGTTGGAATAGCCCACAAAG
>DXLT01000029.1:0-1514 GCA_019414555.1 Collinsella sp. | reverse complement strand
GTGAAGGTCCTCGAGCAACTTGCGCACGCCGCCCATGAGCTCGTCGTTGGGCTCGGTAATGATACAGGCATGGTTGCCGACACCGTGGGGCTGATGCTCCTCGAGCAGCACATGGCCCAGGCACATCATGCGCACCTTGCCGTTGCGGTCGGAATAGCTGGTGAGCACGCGCATGTACTCGTCGTTGCCGGGCACGCGATCCTGCAAGATCAGGTCGTCGGTGTAGCCGCTGGCATACGAATCGCGAATGACCTGTTCCAGCTCGGCGCGGTCGGCAATCTCATAGGCCTTCTTCTGGCCCTCGAACTCATGCTGCCACCACATGATGCCGTCAGAAGGCTTCAGAATCATCGGGTAAGGAAAATCGATCTGGTCGAGCACTTCGGCAGGCGCCTCACCCTGGGCATTAAGCATCGCCTTGGTAAAGGTAAACGTGTGCGGATAGGGCACGCCATGCTTCTCGCACAGCTCGTAGAAGATCTCCTTCTTCTGGCACTGCTCGAGCATGCTGTAGGGCGCGTAGGGAGCGACGATGTTATCCGCCAGCTCATGAGCATCTTTGGCTTGAGCCACGAGAGCGACATAGTTGTCGCCACAACCCACAAGGACAATCGTCTTGTCGGCATGCGCTTGGGCAATGCCGTTGACGGTTTTGAGCATCACGGGCATGGTGTCGATATCCACGTTGGGCGTGTAGTCGATAATCTGGCTGCGGTACGCGGGACCCGTCTGATACTTGCCAAAGACCAGACTCTTGACCTGGTACTCCTCGTAGAAGGCGCGCGCCACCGAATAGGCGTTGATGTCGCCACCAAGCAGCACGGGAATGAACTCGCGCTCTGTAAATTGCAATGCCATGGAAACTTCCTATCATGAACTGCCCACACAACGGGCGGTCTTTGCGCAACTGATTTATTCTAGCGTGCCAAGCCGCCGGCGCCCAAAGCTCCACCGTATCTATGGCAATCGACGTAATCGTCCAGCACGAAGGCCAGCACGAAGACGGCGCTCACCGTTGTATGACAATGGGCAATGAACCTACCATTGTTGTAGGATTCAGCGTATTGACATCCTCAAACGAAAGGCGCACACGTGCCCCAAGACCATCCGACCGATAATCCCATCCTCAATGCCGCGAAGCGCGAGCTGGCGGAACGTGCGAAAGCGACCGCTCCCCTGTGCATGGCAAACGACGCCTACAACGGACCCGCCCGCATCGTCTCGATCAACACGTCGGCGCACAAGGGCACGCGCAAGTCGCCCGTCGCCGATGGACACGACACCGTTATAGAGCAATTTGGCCTCGCCACCGATGCGCACGCCGGGCATTGGCACCGCCAGGTCTCTTTTTTAGCCGCGGAGTCCATCCAGACGGCGCAGGCACGCGGGCTCGACGTACACGAGGGTGACTTTGGGGAGAACTTCACAACCCGGGGCATCAACCTGCTCTCGCTCCCCTTGGGCACGCAGCTCAAGCTTGGCAGCGAGGTGCTTGTCGAAATCAGCCAAATCGG
>DXLT01000028.1:0-9469 GCA_019414555.1 Collinsella sp. | reverse complement strand
ATTGACCTTCTGGTCATGCCGCCGAAGCTGAAAGGCAGATTGCCGCTCTGGCGGGCTTGCAGCGTCGAGCCGTTACGGCGTTTGGTAAAACGCCGTAACTCTAAATCCGCTCCGCGATTTCGTGGATGAGGTAGTCGGTCTTTTCCCAGCCCAGGCACGGGTCGGTGATCGACTTGCCAAAGACGCCGCCGTCGACCGGCTGATTGCCGTCCTCCAGGTAGGACTCGATCATAAAGCCCTTGACTAGCTTAGAGATGGACTCATTGCGGCGGCAGCTGTCGAGCACCTCCTTGCAAATACGATACTGCTCCAGCGGACGTTTGCCCGAGTTGTCGTGGTTGCAGTCGATGACCGCTGCCGGGTTGGCATAGCCGGCATGCTCGGTATAGCGCTCGGCCAGGCGCTCCAGGTGCTCGTAGTGGTAATTGGGGTAGGTACGACCGTCGAGACCGATGTAGCCACGCATGACGGCGTGTGCGAGCGGATTGCCGTCGCATTCAACCTCCCAGTTGCGGAAGATAAAGCTCTGATGTGCCTGGGCGGCGTAGATGGAGTTGAGCATGACGGTGGTGGAACCGGCGGTGGGGTTCTTCATGCCCACAGGCACCGAAATGCCGCTCGATACTAAGCGATGCTCCTGGTTTTCGACCGAGCGGGCGCCTACGGCGACGTAGCTCAGCAGGTCGACGAGGTACTGGTAGTTGGACGGGTAGAGCATCTCGTCGGCGGTAAAGAAACCGGTCTCCTCGATGACGCGCAGGTGCATGTGGCGAATGGCCTTAACGCCTTCGAGCAGGTCATCGGGCGCCTCGGGGTCGGGGTTGTGCAGCAGACCCTTGTAGCCGGTGCCTTTGGTGCGCGGCTTGTTGGTGTAGACGCGCGGAATGATGATGAGCTTGTCCTTGACCTCTTCGGCGACCTTGGCCAGCCGGTTCATGTACTCAAGCACCGAATCTTCGCGGTCGGCAGAGCACGGGCCGATGATGAGTACCTTGCGCGCGTCCTCGCCGGTAAAGACTTTGGCGACCTCGGCGTCAAATGCCTGCTTTTTGGCAGTAAGCTCGGCGGAAAGCGGCATCTCCTCGCGGATCTCCATGGGGATCGGCAGCCTGCGTTTGAAATCCATGGCCATGCGGGGCCTCCTCAATCTATAGAAAGAACAATAAGCGTATTGTCGAGTGTTCGGCATTATCCGCTGTCGCACGCTAAAGTGCAAGCCCTTGTCACCCCGAAACCTGCCAAAAAGGGACAGGTTTATTTTGGTCGGTTTTATCTGGGGAAATGTCGGCACTCGCCGGAAGGGGAGGACTGGCGTACGGCACGCTGGAGCAAGTTGGATCTTCTGCGGCATACCCCGTGGACAAAAAATGGCAAATATGAGTACTGTTGCTAGCTTAGTATCATATCGACCTTACAAGATAATAGACACAACAGTAAATATGTTCATTAACGTTGGCACACAGAAGCATGCTACCGGGCGTTTTGATCAATTTGAAGGAATGTCTAGGCCGCAAAGACGTCGTTTGGGCAGTTTTGGCTGTTACTAAAAAGATGACAGTACTCATATTTGCCATTTTTTGCCCACGGGGCCTTGAGGGAGAGCGTCAATCAGGCCCCAGGGGAGGCGTTTCGAGACCCAAAGGACACAAAACGGGGGCGCAGTTCATTCTGCGCCCCCGTTTTTGGGCATTGCGGTTGTTTGCCGCCGGTTTTACGCCGCCTCGTCGAACTGCGAGTTGTACAGGTCGGCGTAGAAGCCGCCCTGGGCGAGCAGCTCGTCGTGCGTGCCCTTTTCGACGATGTCGCCGTCGCGGATCACCAGGATCACGTCGGCGTTGCGGATCGTGGACAGGCGGTGCGCGATGACAAAGCTCGTGCGGCCCTGCATTAGCGCATCCATGGCACGCTGAATAAGCTCCTCGGTACGAGTGTCAACGTTGGAGGTCGCCTCGTCCAAAATCAGCGCCGGACGGTCGGCCAAAATGGCACGGGCGATGGTCACGAGCTGGCGCTGACCCTGCGACAGGTTGGTGCCCTCCTCGTTGATCATAAAGTCGTAACCGCCGGCGAGCGTATGGATAAAGTGGTCGCAGCGTGCGGCGCGTGCGGCGGCCTCGACTTCGGCATCGCTCGCATCGGGGCGTCCGTAGCGGATGTTCTCGCGGATGGTGCCGTTAAACAGCCAGGTGTCCTGCAGCACCATGGCAAACTCGCCGCGCAGCGCCGCGCGGTCCCAGTCGCGCACGTCGACGCCCTCGACACGCAGCGAACCGTCGTCCACATCGTAGAAGCGCTGCAGCAGCTTGATGAGCGTGGTCTTGCCGGCGCCGGTGGGACCGACGATGGCGATGGTCTGGCCGGGCTGCGCCTCGCAGCTAAAGTCGTGGATGATGGTCTTGTCGGGCGTGTAGCCAAACTTGACGTGGTCGAACTCCACGTGACCGGGGCGCTTCTCGGGAATCTGCGCGTCGGCCTTCTGCTCCTCCTCGGGCGCGGCCAGGAACTCAAAGACGCGCTCGGTGGCAGCGGCCATCGACTGCATCGTGTTGCTCACGTTGCCCAGCTGCTGCACGGGTTGCGTAAAGTTGCGAACGTACTGGATAAAGCTCTGGATGTCGCCGGGCGTGGCATTGCCGGTCAGCGCGAGCTGTGCGCCCACCACGACGACGCCCACGTAGCCCATGTTGCCCACCAGGCTCATAAGCGGCATCATCAGGCCCGACAGGAACTGCGAGCGCCAGCCACTAATAAAGAGGCGGTCGTTTTGACGGTCGAACTCCTCGATCGAGGCCTCGGCGCGGTCGAACACCTGAATGACATTCTGGCCGGCAAAGTCTTCCTCGATAATGCCGTTGACGGCGCCCAGGACCTGCTGCTGCTCGCGGAAGTACGGCTGCGAGAAGTGAATCATCACCATCAAGATAATTGCGGCTGCCGGCAGCGTGAGCACGGTGACGCCGGTGAGCGGCAGGCTGATCGACAGCATCATGACGAGCACGCCGATAATCTGCGTGACGGACGTAATAAGCTGCGTCACGCTCTGGTTGAGCGACTGGCCGAGTGTATCGACGTCGTTGGTGATGCGGCTGAGCACATCGCCCTTGCTGTGACCGTTGAAGTAGCTCATCGGCACGACGGCAATCTTGGCGGCGATTTCCTTGCGCATGCGGTAGCAGATCTTTTGCGTGACGCCGGTCATGAGCCAGCCCTGGAGCAGGCTGCAGACAGAGCTCGCCAGATACAGGCAGAGCAAAAAGCCGAGCGTCTTGGCGATCCAGTCAAAGTCGACGTCGCCGGTGCCGTTGACCTTGGCAACCAGGCCCTCGAACAGTTTGGTCGTAACCTGGCCGAGCACCTTGGGTCCCACAATGTTAAAGATGACCGAGCACACGGCAAAGGCGACGGCAGCAAACACGGCAATCTTGTGCTGGCCGATATAGCCGAGCAGCTGCCTCATGGTGCCTTTAAAGTCCTTGGCCTTTTCGCCGCGGCCCATGCCACCCATACGGCCCATAGGACCGCGCCGGCGGGTGGGCTTGGGAATCTGAGTCTTGGTCTCGTCTGCCATTAGCGCTCGCCTCCTTCCATGACGGCTGCAATTTCTTCTTGGGTGAGCCCCAGCTCCTCGGCGGAAAGCTGCGATTGTGCGATCTCCAGGTATGCCGGGCAGTTGTGCAGCAGCTCCTCGTGCGTACCGGTGCCCACCACGTGGCCGTCATCGAGCACGATGATCTGGTCGGCGTGCATGATGGTCGCGATGCGCTGGGCCACGACCACGAGTGCGGCGTCAGTAACGTTTTTGGCCAGCTCTTCGCGCAGGCGAGCGTCGGTCTTGTAGTCGAGGGCGCTAAACGAGTCATCGAACACCACGACCTCGGGCTTTTTGGCCAACGCGCGGGCGATGGCCAGGCGCTGGCGCTGGCCGCCCGAGACATTGGATCCGCCCTGGCTGATGGGGGAGTCGTAGCCGCCCTCGCGCTCGGCGATAAAGTCCTCCGCCTGGGCGACGCGTGCCGCCTGGCGCATATCCTCGTCACTCACCATATCGCCGGCAAACTTGAGGTTGCTCTCGACGGTGCCCGAGAACAGGCGACCCTGCTGCGGGATATAACCAATACGGCGGCGTAGCTCGGAAAGGGTCATGTCACGCACGTCGATGCCGTCGAGCGAAATGCTGCCGCCCGTGACGTCGTACAGGCGCGGAATGAGCTGTACGAGCGTGGACTTGCCCGAGCCCGTGGAGCCGATGATGCCGAGCATCTGGCCGGCATGCGTGGTGAAGTTCACGCCGCTGATGACATCGGCGCGGGCATCGGGATACTGGAAGCTCACGTCACGGAAGGTGAGCTCACCGCGCGGCGCGCTGGCGGCGGGCAGTTTGGGCGAGGCGGGGTCGTTGATGCTCGTAGGGCAGGTGATGACCTCTTCTACGCGCTCGGCGGCGACCTCGGCACGGGGCAGGATAACCGAAACCATGGTGAGGATCATAAACGCCATGACGATCTGCATGGTGTAGGAGATAAACGCCATCATGTTGCCGACCTGCATCACGCCGTCGGACACGCCCTGCGCGCCAAACCAGACGATAAGCACGGTGATGCAGTTCATGACGAGCATCATGAGCGGCATCATAAAGCTCATGGCGCGGTTGGTGTAGAGCTGCGTGGTCATTAGGTCGAGCGAAGCCTTGTCAAAACGCTCGAGCTCATGCTCCTCGCGGTTGAACGAGCGGATGGGCATAAGACCGTCGAGCAGCTCGCGGGCGGTAAGGTTCACACGGTCCACAAAGCTCTGCATCTTCTTGAACTTGGGCATGGTGAGGCCCATAAGCACGCCGACGACGGCCGAGACGGCGATGATGGCCACGGCGATGGTCCACTCCAGGCCGGTGTGGTTGGCCAGGACGCGCATGACGGCGACGATGCCCATGACGGGGGCCATCAGACACATGCGGATAAACAGGGTTGCGGCCATCTGGATCTGCTGAATGTCGTTGGTGCAGCGGGTGATGAGCGAGGCCTGGCTAAACTTGCCCACTTCGGCCGGCGAGAAGTGCATAACCTTGTCGAAGGTCTCGCGGCGCAGGTCGCGGGCGATGGAGCAGGCGGTGCGCGAAGCCACGGCACCGGTCAGGATGGTGGCGACCAGCGACACCAGACACAGACCAAACATCGTGGTCGCCATGCGGCCCAGGTAGGCGTTCTGCACGTCGGCGGGGTCGATGCCCTGCGCCTTGTACTCGTCCTGTACATAGCTCACGGCGCGCTGGGTGACGATGGAGCCCGACATGGAGCCCATTTTGTCCGCCATTTCGTTGGCGCCCTCGACGAGCTTGCTTTGGTCTACCAGACCGCCCTCGACACCCAGGCGCAGGCTCTTCATGGTGATCTTGCCGCCGTCGGCGTCGATCTGCTTTTGCATATTCTGCGCCGCTGCGGCCTTCTGCTGCATCTCGGCGAGCTGCTCGGGCGTCATCGCTGCCATTTGCTCGGGCGTGGGCATGGCCTGAGCGGCGTCGCTGTCTTTCTCGCTGGACGTGCCGGTCATGTCTCCCATGGAGTCGGCGTCGATGCCCTGGTTGAGCGAAAGGACGACGGTCTCGGGCAGGCTCATAATGTCGGTAATTTTGCCTCCATCGGCACGCTCTTCCTCGGTGCCCTTGTACGTTCGAATGCCGTTTTTGTCAGCCTTGCTAAACACGGCCTCCACAGCCTTGGCGTCCTTGGCGCTCATGAAGAGTTCGAGGTCGTCGAGCGATTCGGCGCGAATGGTGTCGGGCACGGGCGAGGCGATACCGCCTTGCTGCACGCCCACGTCGACGATGTCGCTCATATAGGTAGGCAGCGCCAGATCGGCGTTGCAGCTGATTACGATAAGTACGATAGCTGTGAACAGTGCCAGGATATGCTTTTTAAAGAGCTTGAGAATCCTCACTCGGCATCTCTCCTTTCTTGATTGCGGTCGATAATTTCGTTGGCACGTCTAAGAAGGCGCACCATCTCTTGGGTATCTGTTTCGCCGAGCTGTTCGAGGAAAGCCGCGGTGCGGTCCTCGAATTCCCGGCGTTTGATTTCGAGATCCTGGAATCCCTTGTCGGTCACTATGACGTGTACGCGACGACGGTCGGTCTTTGAGTGCTCACGCTCAACCCAGCCCTTGGCTTCGAGAGCGCGTAGGATATTGGCAATGCGGGCGTTCGAGACCCAGGCGCGATCAGCGAGTTCGCTCGGCGTGAGCGAACCGCCAGCGAGCATGAGGGCGCGCATGACAGCCATCTCGCCGCTGAGAGCTTTGTCCACAAAGCGCGAAACGCGCTGGTGAATGCCGCCAAACTCGGTAAGGAGCTGACTCCCAAGCTCATGGAAATCGGTATCTTCCACCGAAAACCCCTAACACTAGAAACTATTTTCGGTGAAAGATGATACCCCTGCACGCGCGCCCTATACGGTAGATTTTGGGACATGCCTAGAAAACTACCTTTAGGCGACCTCCGTACACCGTCGGTGCCAGTAAAGTTTGGGGCAGATCGTTAGGCATGTCCCAAAGCCTACTCAGAGGCACTTTACCCTGCTAAAGCTGGCATAACAGCTAGAGTGAACGTCGTACAAAGGCAAGGAAAAATACCAAACAAATCGGTGAACGGTAGTTGTTCGCGCTCGCATTTCCTGCGGATTTGTTAAAAACGCCCTAATGGTATAAAAAAAGAAACATATAACAGCCCTGATGAAGGGGGTGGCTATGCTATCCTTCTCAAACGGGTGAAATCTTGGGTTTTGGGTTGCAGTTCCAAGGTGGACAAACGTTTTCCCTACACCAACGTGTAGTGAAGAACGGAAGAAGCCGGTAGTGCAAGCCGAAAATTCAAGAATTCAATAAGCAGCGGTGTGAGAGAGCGCCGCATTACACGTAACTAGGAGCGTGGTTACACAATGCAGGAGGCATGGGAAGGCTTCAAGGAAGGCATCTGGACGGGAGAGGTTGACGTCCGAGACTTCATCCAGAAGAACTACACCCCCTACGAGGGCGACGAGTCGTTCCTCGCCGGTCCGACCGAGCGTACCAAGGAGCTGTGGGGCGAGGTTCTCGACCTGCTGCTCAAGGAGCGCGAGCAGGGCGGCGTCCTCGATATGGACACCAAGACCGTCACGGGTATCGTGAGCCACCCCGCTGGCTACATCGATAACGCCCACCGCGAGAAGGAGACCATCGTCGGCCTTCAGACCGACAAGCCGCTCAAGCGCGCTCTGCACGTCAACGGCGGTATCCGCATCGCTTGCCAGGCTGCCAGCCAGCACGGCTACAAGGTCGACGAGAGCGTTGTCGAGCGCTACACCTTCGAGCGCAAGACTCACAACGCCGGCGTCTTCGATGTTTACACCCCCGAGATGCGTGCTTGCCGCTCGGCCCACATCATCACCGGTCTGCCCGATGGCTATGGCCGCGGCCGCATCATCGGCGACTACCGTCGTGTCGCCCTGTACGGTGTCGACTACCTGATCAAGGACAAGGAGGCCCAGAAGGCTTCCACCCCGACGGTCATGACCGCCGACAACATCCGCGACCGTGAGGAGCTGCAGGAGCAGATCCGCGCCCTCGGCGAGCTCAAGATGATGGCCGAGACCTATGGTTTCGATATTTCCAACCCTGCTACCAACACGCAGGAGGCCATCCAGTGGATGTACTTCGCCTACCTTGCTGCCGTCAAGGAGCAGAACGGCGCCGCTATGTCCATCGGCCGTACCTCCACGTTCATCGACATCTATGCTGAGCGCGACCTCGCCAACGGTACCTTCACCGAGGAGCAGATCCAGGAGTTCGTGGATCACTTCATCATGAAGCTCCGCATGGTCAAGTTTGCCCGTACCCCCGAGTACCAGGCCCTGTTCACCGGCGACCCGCAGTGGGTCACCGAGTCCATCGGCGGCATGGGTGTTGACGGCCGTACGCTCGTTACCAAGATGAGCTACCGCTACCTGCACACGCTCGAGAACATGGGCACTAGCCCCGAGCCCAACATGACCGTTCTGTGGTCGACCCGTCTGCCCGAGAACTTCAAGAAGTTCTGCGCCAAGACTTCTGTCGCCAGCTCCTCGATCCAGTACGAGAACGACGACCTCATGCGCGTTTACCATGGCGACGACTACGGCATCGCCTGCTGCGTGTCCTCCATGCGCATTGGCAAGGAGATGCAGTTCTTCGGCGCCCGCGCCAACCTGGCCAAGTGCCTGCTCTACGCACTCAACGGTGGTGTTGACGAGGTCTCCAAGAAGCAGGTCGGCCCCAAGTATCGCGCCGTCGAGGGCGATACGCTCGATTACGACGACGTTGTGGCCAAGTACAACGACATGATGAAGTGGCTTGCTGGCGTGTACGTCAACTCGCTGAACATCATTCACTACATGCACGACAAGTATTGCTACGAGCGCATCCAGATGGCTCTGCACGACAAGCACGTGCACCGCTGGTTCGCTACGGGCATCGCTGGCCTTTCCGTCGTGGCTGACTCCCTGTCCGCCATCAAGTACGCCAAGGTCCACCCCGTCCGCGATGAGAACGGCATCATTGTCGACTTCGAGACCGAGGGCGAGTTCCCCAAGTACGGTAACGACGACGACCGTGTCGACCAGATCGCTCACGACGTTGTGCACCAGTTCATGGAGTACATCCGCATGAACGACACCTACCGCAACTCCGTGCCCACGACCTCGGTTCTGACCATCACCTCCAACGTCGTGTACGGTAAGAAGACCGGCTCCACGCCCGACGGCCGCAAGGCTGGCCAGCCGTTCGCCCCGGGTGCTAACCCCATGCACAAGCGCGATAGCCACGGCGCCATCGCTTCGCTGTCTTCGGTTTCCAAGCTCCCGTTCCGCGATGCTCAGGACGGCATCTCCAACACCTTCTCCATCATCCCGAGTGCGCTCGGCAAGGAGGACCAGGTGTTCTTTGGCGATATCGACCTTGATCAGCTGGGCGAGTAACTATTGTTAGTGCTATACTAACAATAACGATTACTGATTAGTGCGCCGGTTTCGGCCGGCGCCTATTAATCGAAGGAGACACATTATGAAGGTTTCTGAAGTTTCCGAGACCCAGGCCGATAACCTGGTCCACATGCTCGACGCTTACGCCGAGAAGGGTGGCCACCACCTGAACATCAACGTCTTCAACCGTGAGACGCTGCTCGACGCTCAGGCTCACCCCGAGAAGTACCCGCAGCTGACCATCCGCGTTTCCGGCTATGCCGTGAACTTCCACACGCTCACCAAGGAGCAGCAGGACGAGGTCATTGCGCGTACCTTCCACGACAAGTTCTAAAGGGGCTCAACTCCCGCAGGATCGCCGGGGCTGTTTGGGCTACCTCCCAAAACGTCCTCGGACATGCAAAGAGGCTCGCTGCGCACTTCGTGCGGCGAGCCTCTTTGCGTCCTGACGCTCCTATTTGGCAAGGTGTTTTTTAGAATCCATT
>DXLT01000272.1:0-1508 GCA_019414555.1 Collinsella sp. | reverse complement strand
GGTCAGCAGGCTATCGAGACCGCTGATGGGCGCCGGATCGGCAGCGCGGGTCGCAGCCAGACGCTGCAGGGCGCGACGCTTCTCATTGACGGCGTGGATGGCAGCCTTCAAACGCTCGGACGTAATCGTGACGCCGCACTCTTCCTCGATCTTGGCGGCGAGTTTCTTGACCTCGGCCTTCCAGGTCACGAGCGTCGACTCGTCGTGCACGTTGGGAATATCCATGACGTACATGTTCTTTTGCGTTGCAAAGAACTCGTAGGCCTTCTTCTTGCCATCGCAGGTGTTCTCGCCTACCACCAGGTCACTCGACTCAATGTAGGGGCAGACCTCGCCCAGCTTAAAGCCGGCAAAGCTCTTGATAAGCGGACAGGTGTTGCGCGGCAGGTGCTCCTCGACCTTATCGGTTGCCCAATCGGCACCCGAGCACAGGCCCACGGGGATACCGTCACAGGCGAGCACAATCTCCTCGGGCACGTAGACGCAGAAGCTGCCAACAATCTTGGTGGCCTCGCCGGCCTCCTTCTTGTCGAGCATCTCCTTAATACGACCGCTGTGGATGTTGGTGGCGACAAAATCCAGGTAGGACGTGGACTTGGGGCGATTGTTCTGCGTCAGGAACATGTCGCCGTACATCTGGCCCACGGCGCCCAGCAGCATGTCGTGGTCGGCAAGATTCATGCCGAGGCTCTCCCACATCGGACGGAAATCGAATTCTTCAGCCATGACGGTTCCCCTCTCGAACCAAAAATGAATAGCTACGGTATTTCTGCACGGTGGGTGGCGAAAACCCAGCCGTGCTCAAACCTGGAATTTTGGGGAACCCGCTTTGCGGTCGATTATTTAGTTGTGCGTCGCCTCTCCCGGAGCCGTGAACATACCTGCTCATATGCGGCTCCGAGCGATATATAGGGCACGCGCGGCAACGCGGCAAATGTATGTCGTCTGCGGCATGTGCGCACCCTCCTTTACAAGTTAAGGTCAACTATATCAACGGTCATCGACCATGCGAACACCGTTGACATTCGTACGACAGCGTTGTGTGCCACCGTTAATAAATTATTATCCTGATTGATAAGAGTTTGTCATCTCTCATTCGACGAACGGCAAAAACAAAGCCGCCGAGGCTTATATCCCCGACGGCATTACCCGGCGCTATCGACAAACCAAATGAATCCTGCTCGCATCAAAATGCATGCGTAAGGTCTCCCCCGCCTGCGGCAACTCCTCTACAGGCACGCCCACCTTGTTGACCTTCCACTGCAGACGTGTGGGCGCATCGGCGCGCGGCACGTCCAGCAGCACCAGGCGCTCAAAACGCGAATCGCTCACGCGGGCCACATGCAGGTCATAGCTGTTGCGACCACGCTCGACACGGTTGTCAACATGGAAGTAGCTTGCCCGAATGCCCAGGTACGCCACATTATCGGGGACCGCGCGACCCACGTTAAAGGTCATGCCCCAGTCGAGGGCCTCCACTTCTTCGTCGCCGACCTTGCGCGCCCGGC
>DXLT01000271.1:0-1520 GCA_019414555.1 Collinsella sp. | reverse complement strand
CGGCTACGGCAGCATCGACGTCATGGATCTGCTTGTGGCCCATGCCACCGACCTTCTCCTGATAATCCTCGACCGCGCGACCGCACTCATGGAAGCGGACGTCGGCCAGCGCGCCGATCAGGCGGTTGGCCCAGTAGAAGTTTTCGGACGTCACGCGAGCCTGTGTGTCGGCATAGTACTCGGGCATGGTCTCGACGTTGGCGTACAGCGGAACCAGCGCGTTAAACGAGTTGGAGCCAAACGCCATCCACTGCACGGCGCGATAGGCCGGCTGCGCATAGGGGCGCAGCTGCAGCACGGCGAGCTGGCTGTTGCGGTTGATGCCGATGGGACGATAGGCGCCGCGCGTGGCGGGCGTGCCCTTGCTGCCGTAGCAGTCGTACTCCGTACCCTGGTAGTGGCTCGAGAGTACGTACTTGATGTCCTCGATGGTCACCTTGCGCTCAGGCACGCGGCTCCAGGGGATATCGTCGCTCTCGGGCGTGTAGTCGGCGTCGGGGCCATCCCACACGTCGCTGGGGTTGAGGCAGCGCTGCATGTACCAGGCGCGCGGCGTGTTGTAGACGTGGTCGCTGTCGCTGTGCGAGCCAAAGGCCTCGCGCGGGTTAAAGACCGCAGCCGGGCCGTAGCCCTCGACGCCCAGCGTCAGGTCCAGATGCCACTCGGCCATCCAGGAGCGCAGGTCGGCGGAACACATGTGGTCGGCCTGGGCGCCCTCGGCGTCATCCAGGTCAAAACTGTCGATGCCCAGCTGGTTGGGCATGGTTACATAGGCGTCGTCGGGCACGCGCTTGGCGATCCAGTGGTGGCCGCCGATGGTCTCGAGCCACCAGATCTCGTCCACATCACTAAAGGCGATGCCGTTGTTCTCGTAGGTGCCGTAGCGCTCGAGCAGGTCGCCCAGGATACGAACGCCGTCGCGGGCGGACTTGGCGTAGGGCAGGACCAGGGTCACCATATCCTCCTCGCCCAGGCCACCAGGCTGCGCCGGCACATAGCCGTCCTCACCCTCGTTGCCCTTGGCGGGCACGTAGTCCACAAGCGGGTCGGCACCGCGAACGCGCTCGTTGGTAGTGAGCGTCTCGGTTGCGGACATGCCCACATTGAGCTCGTTGAAACCGGCCTCGGCCCAGATGCCGTGGCCCGGGACAACATCGGGGACGCTCGTGTAGCGCATGGGGTTATTGGGCAGTTCAACGGTCAGGTGGCTCAGGACGCTCGTGTAGACGCGCGGCTGCTCGTCGGGATGCACCACGCGCATACGCTTGGGCTCAAACACCCCGTTGGACGAGTCCTCGTTACGCGCGACCAGGGTCGACCCGTCGTAGCTCGCGTTCTTACCGACCAGAATCGTTGTGCACGGCATGCGCATCCTCCTTGAGCGAAGAAATCAAACGGCAACAGTGTATCGCTTCGACGCAAAAAGGGCGAAACCACGGCCTCGGCAGCCCCCGTGGTCAAAAAATGCCAAATATGAGTACTGTCACCAATTTAGTGGCAGCAAATTTCCCTGTAACGAG
>DXLT01000270.1:0-1529 GCA_019414555.1 Collinsella sp. | reverse complement strand
GTGCGGTGCTTCCCTGGGGTACGCTCATGTGGGATCTGATGAAGCAGGTGGCCGGCGAGATGGGCGTGCGCACTGACGTGCCGTTTAGCCAGCTCACGCCCGCCGAGCGCGATATCGTGTTCCATGGCCCGGCGGTCAAGAAGCACATCCTCTACGTTCCCAAAAACGGCGAGGGCGCCACGCCGCTCGACTTTACCTATTACAACGCCGTCTATACTGTCGAGAATGCGCTCGCCAAGGTTAAGGACGACAAGGGACTTAAGCGCGTGGCGCGCTTTTTGCGCGAGGGGCCGTGCCGTGACTGCGGCGGCACGCGTCTTTCCGACGCCGCGCGCCAGCCCCAGGTGCGCGGTATCAATCTGGCGCAGGCGGCGGGCATGACGCTGGGCGAGGCGATTGAGTGGGTGCGCGGGGTGCCTGCATCCTTGCCGATCGAGATGCGGCCCATGGCCGGGGACATCTGCGATTCGTTTTTGAGCACGGCCCGCCGCCTGGTCGACCTGGGCCTCGATTACCTTTCGCTCGACCGCGCCGGTGCCACGCTGTCGACGGGTGAGCGCCAGCGCGTGCAGCTTGCCCGCGTGGTGCGCAACCGATCGACGGGCGTGCTGTATGTGCTGGACGAGCCTTCGATTGGCTTGCATCCTGCCAATGTCGATGGCCTGGTGGGCGTGATGCGCGATCTGGTGGACGACGGCAACACCGTGGTTGTTGTCGACCACGACACGCGCGTGCTGGCAGAAGCCGACTATCTGGTCGAGATGGGCCCCGTTGCCGGAGCAGGCGGCGGTCATGTAATCGCCGCTGGTACGGTGGACGAGGTCGAACAATCGCAGGGTAGCCGCATCGCGCCGTTCTTGCGCTCGGACCCCAAGCGCTTGCGCCCGCAGGTGGCTGACGACGAAATGTTCGACCTAGGCCATATCCGCATGGCGACCGATGCCATCCATACCGTCAAGCCGCTCGAAGTCGATATCCCGCGTGGCCGCCTTGTCGCGGTAACGGGCGTTTCAGGCTCGGGTAAGACGACATTGGTGCTCGAGACGCTCATCCCGGCACTCAAAGCGCAGGCAGCCGGCGAGCGCCTGCCCAGGCACGTGCGTTGGGTCGATGCCGAGGGTATCGCGCGTGCCAACCTGATTGACGCCACGCCCATTGGCGCCAACGTACGCTCGACGGTGGCGACCTATGCCGACATCCACGATGAGCTGCGCCGCGCCTTCGCCCGTACGCCCGAGGCCAAGGCGGCAGGGTATAAGGCGGGTGCCTTTAGCTACAACACCGGTGCCTTGCGTTGCCCCACGTGCGATGGTACGGGCTCGATATCGCTTGACGTGCAGTTTTTGCCCGATGTCGAGATCGTCTGTCCTGCATGTCGCGGCTCGCGTTATGCGGATGCCGCCTTGCATATCCATCGCGAGGGCAAGGACGGCAGCTCGCTCACGTTGCCGCAGCTCATGGACATGAGTGTGGACGAGGCCCTCGACGCCACGGTGGGACTCAAGAAAGTCCAGGCGCGCCTGCAGACC
>DXLT01000027.1:0-9494 GCA_019414555.1 Collinsella sp. | reverse complement strand
CCCCAAACCTATACGAAATTCTCAACCACGGTATGGTACCAGCATTTTGTTTGACCTCGTCAAACGAACACGCTAGGCCAGTGCAGCTCGCGTATCAAACAGAGCCTTTGCAATCGCAGCCGTAACCTCGCTCGAGCGGTCGCTCCACGGCATCGATGTCATGATGCTCATGACATAGGTACGGCCATCGATGTCGATAAGGCCCGCATCGCATGTCGAATAGCAACCATCCTCGCTAATCCAGCCTGCCTTGTTGCGCACCAAGGCTTGGTCGTCCACAATGCCGTCACGAATAAACGATCGGGCCGTAGAGGCCAGAAGGCCCGACAGCCATTGTGACGTCTCGGTATCATGGCTCAGATACTCGCTCATCTCGCGCCACAACTTGGCCGAGGTGCGCGGGCAATAAGTGGGAAAATCACTCATCGGATCGAGTGCGGTATCGCAATCGACGCCAAGACCGACAATCCAATCCTCGTAACCGACACGGTCAAACGCCGCACGTAACGCGATAAACGAATCGTTGTCCGAATTAACGACCGCGGCCTCGATCAGGTCGCGCACCGTCTGCCAGCCCATGTTGCAGCCGCCATAGGTGCCAAGGGAATCATCGAGCGACACTTGCCCCGTCTCGACCAGTGACTCGCAGACGTAGAGTACATAGAGCGCCTTATAACTGCTCGCACCGTACACCTCGGCATCCGCGTTATACGTCACGCCCTTGCCGCTCGTCAGATCGTAAAACACCACGCCCACATCGCCCAGCTCCTGCGCCTGACTCAGGGCATCTTGGAGTGCGGCGAGGCTCTCATCCTCCAGGGCGGGGATCTGGTCATCAACCAATGAGAAGGTCTGCACGGTATCGCCTGAGGGAATATCGTTAAAGTCCGCCTTCGAAAGCCTCGTCTTAAGGCTCGCTGTCGACAGGGTTTGACTTGCGGTGGCTTTAGATTCAGAGACCTTTTTGTTTTGCGTCTGTACCGTTGACGCATCTGAGTGTGCCATTCGCTCCGACGCGTAGGTTTTGGCGGTAATTCCGAGGATAATAACCGCCAACGTTAGCATCCCAACGGCGGCAATCTTCGTCACGCGGATGCGAACGTCAGCGAGGCCACGCGAAGGCGTGCCCTTCGTCTCATATCTGCTGCCATGCTGCGGCACATACTCGCCCCGCGATGCGTTGTTCCGCACGTGGTCTCCTGACTGCTACCGTTCATATACGAGCAGCATAATACCGAGCAGGCATTTCTTTCCAAAGATATTCAGCAGCGTTTAAGGTGTCTTTAAAGAAACCACAAGCGTATTTATCCAAATGGCACGATTCTGTTGCGCATCTCTGTCCAAAACGCAGTTGCGGTGAAATAGTTCCTGTTTGGGCGGCATAAGCCGAAAAACAAGAACTATTCCACCGCAACTTGACGGGGCTCTTTAGCAATCAACTTGGTGCCCGGGGGCACTCATTTAAGTCTGTCCCCAATGAGTGCCCTTGGGGGCGAAAATGGATCGCTAGCCGATGGCGTTTTTGAGTTCCGCGCGGCGCTTTTTCATGCCCGTCATGACGGCGCTGCGCAGCTCGGGCATGCGCGCGGTATCCATCTGTGGAACGCCCTCGAGCTTATAGGGAATCCCCAGCTGCTCGTACTTGACAACGCCCATCGTGTGATACGGCAGCATTTCCAGGCCCACCACGTTGTGCCACGGAGCGATCAGACGGCCGAGTGCCTCGCACTCCTCAACCGTATCGGTAATGCCCGGCACCACCACGTGGCGGATAACGACCTTAATCTTGCGGCGCGCAAGCTCATCACCAAACGCCAGAATGCGTGCGGGATCGCAACCGGTCAGCTTTTTATGCTCAACGGGATCGGCATGCTTGATGTCGAGCAGCACCATGTCGGTCTCGTTGAGAACAGTATCGAACTTCTCGGGATGGTTGGGGTCAAACGCATAGCCGCAGCTGTCGAGGCAGGTATGCACGCGGCCATCGGGGTTGTTGTGCATTGCACGGAACAGGTCGGCTAAAAACGCGGGCTGCAAGAGCGGCTCGCCGCCGGACACCGTAATACCGCCGCTGCGGTAAAACTCATGGTTGCTCTGGAACTCGTCCATCAGGTGCTCGACGGTCACCATGGTGCCGCCGTTAACCGACCAGGTGTCGGGGTTGTGGCAATACGCACAGCGCATGGGACAGCCCTGAACAAACACCACAAAGCGGATGCCGGGTCCATCGACCGTTCCCATCGTCTCAATCGAATGCACGCGGCCCAGGGCAAACGCAGAGTCCTCGGGACGAGCGTCCACACCCTCGAGCGTCATCTCAGCCATTCCCGCTACCTTGCCTCTCATTGGTTTTAGCTACATAAATGCCAGAGTCATTCTAGCCCATATGCATGATGGCGAAACGGTTTAGCGGTCAATTGGGTTGTTCTATTTGGCCCTACGCAAGAGCGGCGGGAAGGTTGTCGCAACCCGCCCGCCGCCGAGGCAATAGAAATCGATAGACGCCAGGCCTTACGCTTTAAGCGTGAGCACCGCACCGAAGGCGGTCGGGCCGCAATGGCTCGAGATGACACCGCCGACCTGAGTCCAGGTAACGTCCTTAAAGCCCAGGTCGTACGTATAGACTTCCATGTCGTCGCGCAGCTCCTGGGAAAGACCTACCGAATACGCCAGGCCAATGTGCGAGTAGTCAATCTCGCCCTTCGCAACCATGTGGTCAATAAAGGCGCGGGCGCATTTGAGCATAGAGCCGCGGAACTTCTTGGTCGCCACAAACTTACCGCCCGTTACCTCAATGCAGGGCTTAATCTTGAGCAGATGGGCGCCAAGGAATGCCACGTTGGATAGACGACCGCCCGCCTTAAGGAAGGCTAGGTCGGTAGGAACAAAGCCCAGCAGCACACGGTCCATGACGGAATTCGTAAATGCAAAGATTTCGTCGACGGTGGCATCGGGGTGAGCCTCGATGTATTTGGCGGTCTCGACGGCAACAAGCGACTGGCCCACCGAGACAAAACGCGTGTCCATGGAGTAGACGTAGTCGCGACCCTTGGCGGCAATCTTAGAAGACTGGTGTGAGCAGGTCGTGGCCTCGGAATACGCAAGGTGCAGAATAGTCGCATCGGGCTGCTCGGCATGGATGCGATCGTACACGTGCGCAAAATCTGCCGGCGCGCAGCCGCTGGTCTTGGGCATCACGCCAAACTCGTTGCAGCGCGAATAAATCTCGAGCGGATCGATCGAGCCGTCCTCGACGGTCTCGTCACCAATCGTGACATGCATAGGTACGCGCACGATACCGTAGCGTTCGCAGAGCTCCGGCGTCACATCCGAACCAGACTCAACCACGATTACGTACTTGCCCATTATCATCACGACCCATCTCAACATTGGCTTTTCAACACATGGCACGCGCCGCCGCACTGTTGCACAACGGCGGCAGAGCGCCAAAGAGACGCCGCCCCTTGCACACAACAAAGGACAGCGTCTCCCTGGAAAAACTCCGTGCTAATCTGAGATTCTACACGGTTTATTACTAAGTGTTACTTACTCCGCAAACGGTCGCTATACGCGATAAACGGTAGTTCGCTGCGGCAACTGCGACACATTCCGCCCAGCAAGTCCAATCGTGCTCCACACACGGTTAATGCGCGAGGCGGTAGAAATTCATCGATGCCGCGCCCTCGGCGTGCAGCTCCATCGCCGGAACCGCCGGCGAATAGGTACGGCTCGTAAGTGCCGCCTCGCCGCCATTTGCAAAAATCTCGACCATCGTAGTGTCCGAAAGCACGCGCAGGTCGCGAAGCTCGCTGAGCTCAATCGACCTCTGGTCGCGCCCATAGCCTTCGTCACCCATGTCGAGGGTAAGCATCCCGTCTGCATAGCGCACAAAGACACCCTTGCGGATTTCGAGCTCGACCATCTTGGTGCCCTCGCAGGAAACCACAAGATCAAACAGGCGGCCCGGCTCCTCAACGGTTTCACCGCCTATCGCGCGAACGCAGTCACCGCGCATCCTCTCAATCTCGTGCGCCGGCCGCTGGCAGAGCTTACCATCGCGTATGCTCAGCTCTCGCGGCACCGTCAACGCGCACTGCCACCCGCGCGCCACCGTCGGGTTTTCTGCCGTCGCGTCGGGGCAACCCGACCATCCGATCATCAAACGCCGGCCTGCAGTATCCTCAAAGGACTGCGGAGCATAGAAATCAAAACCGGCATCGACCATCGGGGGCATGCCCTGCCCGACGATTTTAAAGCTCGGCGCCTCCCAATCGGCCTCGATGGAGAACCACACGCACTGATGCGGATTGCGGTAATGCCAACCATCGGCAGGCACACCCTGCGGACAGCAAACGAGAATAAGCTCGCCATCGAGCTCAAACAGATCGGGGCACTCCCACATAAAGCCAAACTTCTCGTCCAACTCAATGCGCGTCGCATAGCTCCAGTCCTCAAGATTGCGCGAGGTATAGACAAGCACGCACCCGCGATCGTCTTTCGTACGAGCGCCGAGAACCATGTAGTAGATACCGTCGTGTTCAAGGATCTTGGGGTCGCGCACGTGCGTACCGATATCGTCGGGGTAATCGACCGGCCCAACAGCTATGCGCTTCTCGCCCAATTCGTCGGGATTCTCGGCAACCATATGAATCTGGTTTTGCTCACGGCCCGTCAACACGTAGTCGTAATCATCGCGGTCAAAATGCTTAACGTTGCCGGTATAGAAGTAGTGAATCTTGCCATCACGTACAAAGGCAGAACCAGAATACGCTCCACTCGAATCCAAATCGGAATCGGGGAACAACACGGGGCCGCGATTCTCGTACGTCACAAAATCCTTTGTCGTCAGATGGTTCCAAAGCACTGGACCGCCATGCGCAGCATCGAACGGATCGTATTGATGATAGATGTGATACGTATCACCAATCTGAACCAAACCGTTGGGGTCGTTGAGCCAGCCAAGCTCAGGCTCCACATGGAACAAAAGCCTATCGGGGTCGGACGCGATGCGAGCCGCCGTCTCATCCTGTCCAGCTCGCCACTGCTCATAGTCCGCACGCATCACCTTGTTTTTTTGATTAAACATCGCCATTGACCTTCTCGTCTATGGGAAAGGACGCTCGACTCACACGAGCCGAACGCCCTTCCTCAAATGGACTTATCCTCAGATTACGCTGAACGGCTCAACTAGAAGCTGACATCGAAGCCAGCGCCAGCGCCCTCTTCATCAGTGGTCGGCACGCCCTTTGCCTTGTTGTAGGCAAAGATCAAGACGATCGGCACGATAAAGGCGATGAGATTGCCAGCCACATACCACATGAGCGTCTCGGGCGTGACGATGAGCAGGCCAAGCACGCCGGTCAGACCCTGACCGATGGCGCGCACCTCAAAGAGCTTCACGAAGGCACCGCCGCAGCCTGCACCGATGCAAGCGCAGATGAACGGGATGATCGAGTAGCGCATGTTTGCAGCGAAGATAGCGGGCTCGGAGATTCCGACCAGCGTCGGGATAAAGGACGACATGCAGATGTTGCGCTCTTTGGAATGCTTCTTATGAATGAGGTACATGCCGATGGCGCCGCCGCCCTGGGCGATAATGGAAACCGACCAGATGGCCTGGATGTAGTTGAAGCCAGTCGTGGCGACGAGGTTTGCCTCGATACCCTGGATGAACTGATGCGTACCGGTAACGACAAGCGGCTGCAGGAACGCGGCGAAGACAAAGGCACCAAAGACGCCCATCCTGTTGTACAGGATATCGATTACGCCGCCGAGGACGTCGCCGATCAGGTTGCCGAGCGGGCCGAACACGGTGAACAGGGCGACGTTAGCAAGAATCAGGGTAACGGTCGGGACAAAGACGAACGAAACGACCTCGGGGATGTACTTCTGGGCAATCTTTTCGACCTTGGCCATAAACCAGGCAGTCAGGATTGCAGGGAACACGCCGCCCTGGAAAGCAACCATGGGAATGGATAGCGGACCAAAGTTCCAGTACTCAGCACCCGTCGGGTCCATAACGAACGTGTTGCGGTTCATAAGGCTCGGGTGAACCATGACGATACCGACGAGGATGCCCAGGATCGGGTTACCGCCAAAACGCTTGACCGCGCTGTACATAACCAGGACAGGCAGGTAGTCGAACGTGGTGGCGATAATGGCAAAGAAGCTTGCGAGGTTCTTGAGGAACTCGCTGTGATCGGCGAGGCTGCCTTCCATGCCAAAGAGGCCGTTGGCAACGATCAGCGACTTAAGGCCGATGATGATTGCAGCGCCGACGAAGGCAGGAATGATGGGGATAAAGATATCCGAGAATACCTTGAGGACCGAGAAGAACTTGCCCTTCTTGTCCGCCTCGGCGCCCTTGACCTCGGAAGCACTGATCTCCTTAACGCCCGTCAGAGCCATAAACTCATCGTAAACCTTGTTGACGGTACCGGTACCGAAGATGATCATGAGCTGGCCGCTGTTGTACAGCACGCCCTTGACGCCATCGATGTTCTCGAGCTCGGCCTTGTTGTATTTGCTCGTATCCTTGAGCACCAGACGCAGACGGGTCACGCAATGCGTGGCGCCCTCGATGTTCTCCAGTCCGCCGACGTTGTCGACGACTTGCTGGGACACTGCCTTGTAGTCCATGTTCCTCTCCATTCCTTTTCTAAATCATAAAACGGTTCGTTGCCGCTACAGAGACGCGATCGTTGCGTTTGCGCACTTGAGCGCACCGTCGGTGACGGTAAGCGCCACACCCTGGCCCTGCTTGTTGCAGAAGCGAGCGTTGAGCGCAACATCATCGACAAAGATGGTCGCGATGTCGTCGTCGACGACCAGACGCACATGGTGAGTGCCCTCGCCCTTAAAGAACAACGGACGCTCGAGGCCCATGCTGTTGACCTGGAACCACGGATACTGGGGGGCCGCCGTAAACTCGAGTTTGCCCTCACGCAGGTTGGCGCGGAACTCATAGGCAAGACCGGACTCGGCGTCCTCGGCAAGCTTCACCGAGAAGCCGGCAGCGTCACCGGCGAGCTCGATGTCGGCGTCGAGCATATAGGTAGAACCGGCATCCGCGGCGAGCACCTGCTCGACCTTGCCCGACTCGCACGAAAGCTCAAAGGCCTCGACTGCCTTAGCCTCGCCAAAGGCGCCAAGCATGCTGTCGGGAAGCTTGGTGCCGAGCGTTCCGTCGGCACGCTGAACGATCTCGAGAGGCATAAAAGTGCCACCCCACAGGTAAGAGCTGGGGTCGCCGCCCTCGTCGCGCGTAGGAACCCAACCAAAGAGAACGCGGCGCTCGCCGTCAAATGCGGTACGTGCAGCATAGTACGCGCGGCCATCGAAGGAATCGTCAGCGGGGGTGATCCAAGGACCGTTGATAGAGCGAGACATGCGGTAACGGGTCTTGTTGCCATCACTGTACTCAGAGAACACCAGATACCACCAGTCGCCCATCTTAAAGAGATCAGGCATCTCGAACATGGTGTACAGGCCCGGATTCCACCAGTCGCCCTGGAACTCCCAGGTATCCAGGTCCTTGGAGGTGAACTTGACCAGACGACCGGTCATCAGACGCTTGTCCTCGCCCACACGCGTGCCGAGGATGAGCATGTACTCTTCGTTCTCCTCATCCCAAAGAACAAAGGGATCGCGCCAGTTGCGGTCATCGTAACCCTCCTGGGGCGGAAGCAGCGTCTCGGCGATGTTCTTCTCCCACTTGACGGCGTCGTCACTCGTTGCGTGAAGAAGAACCTGCTTCATCAAGCGTGCGCGGACCTTATCGCGATTGCAACCAGTGTAGAGCGCATGGTACTTGTCGCCCACCTTAAACACCGTGCCGGCATAAACGTACTGGTCGACTTCCTCGTCGCCGCCACGCTCAAGGCTCTCACCAAAGTCCTTGTAGTTGACGAAATCCTTGGTCGTCGCGAGTGCCCAGCCAAACGGCTCTCCAAAAGGTCCGGGGTTACGCGTGTCACGCTGATGATAGAGATAGAACGTGCCGTCCTCGCCGTACGGCATGATGTCGCCTACCCAAATTCCCTCAGGCTGGTAATAAACCTTGTGCATCCGAGACTTCCTTTCCCACGAGATACTAACTCGGTACAACTGCAAGATATGTCAATCGTTTTCATATGTCAAACGTTTTCACATCAATACGTCTTTTCGCAGTTCCAGTCGTCGGCAAACGGTTGACATATGCCGATGAACGGTCATCAGAGGCGTTCGAGGGATTCTTTTGGCTCGGAATGAACTAGGCGGTTTTGCCCTCGATAAGTTCGACGGGAAGCTTGATATTCGATTCGGGCTTTTCACCGTTAACAAGAGCGATGATGGATTGCGCCGCGAGCTCTCCGATGCGATCGATATCTTGACGTACGGTTGTTAAGTCAGGCATAAACGTCATAGTGCGGCGGGCGCCATCCGCGCCCACGACCTTAATATCATCCGGAGCGCTCAAGCCGCGCTGCTTCATAACGTTGAGGCAGATGGCCGCCATCGTGTCGTCTCCCGCAAAGATGCCGTCAATATCGGGGTTCTCATCGAGGATCTTCGCAACGACCGCACTCTTTTCGTCGTCGGACTTAACGAACTCGACCTCACGGACAAGCGCGGGCAAACCGGCCTGCTCCACAACATCGTAGTAGGCATCGGTACGCTTATTGGCAGGCATACGCATGCGGCTATTGTTGCGCAGGCACAAGATACGCGAACACCCGTCATCGATCAGGCGACGCGTGGCAAGTTCGCCGATGCTATAGCTGTCGCTCGCAATCTGAACAGAGGCCTCGCCAAGGTCGCAGTCGATACCAACCAGGCTCAAGCCCATCTCGGCATACGCCTCGGCACCGATATTGAGGGAGTTGACGATGACGCCGTCGACCATATTGCGGCGGAGCATGTCAATATAGGAACGCTCAAGATCAGGTCGATTGGCGCTGTTGCACAGCAACATCTTAAAGCCGTTTTCCGCCAACGTGCGCTCGACCGCCTGCACAACCTGAGCATGGAACGGGCTGCTCACAAAGGGAACGATCATGCCGATAAGGTTCAGGCGACCGTTGAGCATGGCACGGGCGATATCGTTGGGCGTATAGTTGATGCGCTCCATCGCGGCATGGACCTTATCGCGGGTTTCTTGGCTAATATAGCCGCGATTATTAAGCACGCGAGATACCGTAGTGGGCGAAACCCCCGCCACCGCTGCAACTTCCTTGATGCCAGGCTTAGCAGAATCCTTAGAACGAGCGCCCTCGCGAGCCATAGCACCCTCCCCCATCAACATGTCATACGTTTACATACGAACAAAGCATACCCCAACAACAGCGGGAAGACGGTAACAGTACAAGTAAGTAAACGACTCATCCAAATAATTAGGAGAGTTTCGCCTAAAGGGTGACTACACAGGACCCCCGCCGGGGCTGTTTGGGCTACCTCCCAAAACATTCCGCACTGATATCTTCTGTATTGAAGACGTCGATGGTGCACCCGTATAC